>DATJLH010000288.1:0-25563 GCA_035490615.1 Cellvibrio sp. | reverse complement strand
CAGTGGCGTTCTCGCCGCAGATCTTCCCGTAGACAAACGCCCCGAGCATATAGCTGTGGGGAATCGAGGCCATATCGCCTGCGCCATAAAGTCCCGGTACGCTGGTCTCCCCTTTTTCGTTGATCCACACACCGGATGCCGAGTGACCGGCGCAAAAACCGATTTCGGAAATATGCATCTCCACCATCTTGGTGCGGTAATCTGTACCGCGCCCGTCGTGGAATCGACCGCGACTGGGCCGCTCGTTGGTATGCAGTACGTGCTCAATTTCCTGGATGGTTTCTTCCGCGAGATGATCGAGCTTGAGAAATACCGGGCCGTTACCACCCTGCAATTCCTTATAAAATTCCATCATCATCTGGCCGCTCCAGTAATCGCATTCGATAAAGCGATCACCTTTGGCATTGGCAGTGTAACCACCCAAAGGTCCGGTGACGTAGGCGCAGGCCGGGCCGTTGTAATCTTTCAGCAGCGGATTGATCTGGTAGCATTCCAGACCACTTAACTCTGCGCCGGCGTGATAGGCCATTGAATGACCATCGCCACAGTTGGATGGGTTTTCATAAGTGCCAAATAAATAACCGGAGGCGGGCAAACCAATGCGACCCGCAGCGCCGGTGCACATAATGACGGCTTTGGCGCGAATCACGATGACATCAGCATCGCGGGTGCCGAGTGCAATACAACCGCACACGGTGCCGGTTTTATCCTTCAATAAACGAATTGCCTGGTAGCGGTTTTCAATGTCGACGCGGTGACGGCGCAAACGGCGGTAGAGAATTTTCTTGATGTTATGGCCTTCGGGCATGGGTAGCACGTAAGTTCCCAAATGGTGAACTTTTTTCATGTCGTACTCGCCGGTTTCGTCTTTCTGAAAATAAACGCCCCAGCTATCAAGTTTTTTGATCATGTCGTAGGAACCTTGCGCATAGGCCATCACGCCTTTTTGCAACAGGATGCCATCGTTGGCGATGGTGATTTCCTTGACATAATTTTCCGGCGTGGAATGGCCCGGCACCACGGCGTTATTCAATCCGTCCATGCCCATGCTGATTGCGCCGGAACGTTTGACGTTGGCTTTTTCCAATAGCATGACTTTTGCGTCCGGGTTTTTTTCTTTGGCTGTTACTGCCGCCATGGGGCCAGCAGTGCCGCCGCCAATGACGAGTATGTCCACATCCGTTAATGAAATATCATCGGGAAGCATCATGATTAATCCTCTTGATTGTTGGCGTGCTTGTGTGGGTCACGTTCAATTTGGAAGCGGTATTTGTAAGAATCGCCGCGGAACGCAAGGTATTCATAATCGATTGGGTTGTCGTCGCGGTCGCGCGTGAGTCGTTCGACCCACATAATCGGACTGCCGGGTTCCAGGCCTAAAAATTTTGCGATATCTGCATCGGCTGGGCGAGCCTCCAGGCTGATCTCCGCTCTTCCCAATGCAATGCCCAGTTGATTTTCGAGCATGGGAAAAATGTCACGACTCAAATCTTTTGAGAATAATCCCTGGCCAATGGCGATGGGAAAATAAGAGCGATCAACTGACACAGGTTCGCGATTGAGGTAGCGCACCCGTACCACTTCTACAGCGCGATCCTTGGCGCTGAGCCCGAGTTTGTCCTGCACGTCTTTGCTGGTTGTGGTCTCACGAATGCTGATAAGCCTGGCAGAGGTTTCGTAACCTTTGGGTTTCATTGCCTCATCAAAACCTTCGAGGTGTTGCACGTCTTGCATGGCTTTTGGCTTGCTGGCGAATGTACCTTTTCCCTGCGAGGTAAAGATCAATCCTTCGCTGTGTAAATCCCGCAGTGCCTGGCGAACGGTAATTCGGCTGACACCGAAACTGTTCATCAATTCACTCTCGGAAGGCATGCGTTGGTAGGGCGCATATTCCCCTGCAAGAATCTGCTTTTTCAGCGCTTCTTTGATTTGCAAATACAGCGGTTGGTGAGACATATTTTGTGGCAGCATGTAAGTCTTCCGCTAATCAGGCTGGTTGCTTGGATACATAATTTTTTAACGGCTATTTAACACCGATACTACCTGTCATTACTTGTCATAACAAGTTAAAAAACGCTGAAAAACCCGGTAAAAAAATCATTTTTCTGTGCTGTTCTATCGCAGTGCGTACGCACAAAAACAACGCAATAAATTTCTGGTTTTTGCACCTTAATCACGCATTAATGGCGTGGTCGAAAGGTAAAAAACCACGGCATCCAATTCGTTTTCCTGCAATGCAATGGCGATCTTCTGCATCTGCTGTTCTGCATCATTTTTTCGTTCGCGCTGTTTAAAATTCTTGAGCTGTTTTTTCAAATACGCTGCATGCTGTGCGTTGAGCCAGGGCGCAGCATGATGCTGGTTTGCATGGCAGCTGGCGCAGGCTGGTAAACCCTCGCGGCCTTTTTCATATAGTTGTTTTCCTCGGGCATAATCTCGCGCTTGTTGCGCATCGCTTGGTTCCCAGGTCGCTCCGTTTGATGGCGGGAGCGACGCAAAATAACCGGCAATATCGTCCAGCGATGCTAAGTCCACGTCGGCGGTGATGGTCTGCATTTGTCCACCATCGTTGCTGCGTTGGCCGAGGCGAAAATCCAGCACTTGCTTCTTGATATAAGCCTGCTTCTGCCCCGCCAGTTTGGGGAATTTACTCATTGGACTAATACCGTCAGCGCTATGGCACAGTGCGCAGGTTTCCCACGCCGCCATGTCGCTGGTATCAATCATGTCTGCCAGGGTCGGTACCGTGGGCACCAGTAACACCGCAGTGATAGTCATAGCTCGATATCCTTTAATCATGACGCTGTTGTTTATCCAGCTGTAAGGGGATTTCCGGTTGGCGTGCATCCCGAATAACAACGTGTTCAGTAAAACCCCCTTGTTCAGCCGCAACCTCCACGGCGCAGACCAGACCGCTCATGAGTTGAATGACCAAAAAAATCCACGGGCGACATTTATTCATGACGATTAGCCTGGCGAATCATGTGTGTTAAATATTCCGCGATGGGGTTAACCTCAAACGGCGGACTTATCTTGGCGACGAGTTGTGCCTCAGGGTCAACAACCGCGATAGCGGTGGTGTGCATAACATCGTAATGGTCGCTGCCGGGTTTTTGGTCGAAGCGATAAAACGCATCAATACCTTTTACGAAGATATCAATTTGCTTGCTCTCGCCGGTAACACCGATGTTGTCCGGGTGAAAGTGCGCCAGGTATTTTGCCAATATGGGTTCGTCGCGTTTGGGGTCAACGGCGAGAAAGATAATGTTGGGGATGCGTTCCGGTGTAAAACGCAACCCCAGGTCAGCGCGAACCGCTTCCAGTTGCATCAGCGTCAATGGGCATATATCCGGGCAAGTGGTAAAACCGATAAAGACCAATGACCACTGCCCCTGGAGTTGTGCCAAACCAAAATCATTGCCGGCCTGGTCCTTTAATGAAAATGCGTTTAACGGTTTGGGCTTCTCAAGGGTTTTATATTGATTGGCGCTGGCAAAAGCCGGCAGAGCATTGCTGACTGCAAGTGCGATAACCAGCACTGAAAACCATCGTGAACTACGCATTAATGTTCTCCAACCTTTTCAAAGGCTTTTAGGCTCTCGGCACGGATTAATGCCAGGCATTCCTTCTTGAGTCGGATAAATCTTTCCGTGGTTGCCAGTTCCGGTGTGCGCGGTCGCTCCAGCTGTACTGTCAGGTCAGCGATGATTGAGCCGGGACTTGCACTCATGACCAGGATGCGATCCGCTAGAAAAATTGCTTCGTCTACATCGTGGGTGACAAACAGGACGGTAATGCCAAACTCTGACCAGATATTCAGCAAACTTTCCTGCATGATCAAACGTGTTTGTGCATCCAATGCGCCGAAGGGTTCGTCCATCAACAACACGCTGGGATAATTCGCCAAGGCGCGGGCAATCCCCACGCGTTGCTGCATACCGCCGGAGAGTTCGCCCGGTAATTTATCCGCAATCTTGCTCAGCCCGATCATGGCTAAAAATGTGTTGGCGATGGAGTCACATTCGCGCGCGCTGTGGCCAGCAATCTTTGGTCCAAAGGCAATATTTTGTCGTACGGTTTTCCAGGGAAACAACGAGTACTGCTGGAATACCATGCCGCGATCCGGGCCGGGTTTGGTCACCAGTCCACCGTCCACCAATACTTGCCCGGTGGTGGGTTTGACATAACCGGCAACGGAATTTAATAAAGTGGATTTGCCACAACCGGATGGCCCGAGGATGCACACAAACTGGCCCGGCGAAATATCCAGGCTGGTTTTTTCCACCGCGATATTGGCGGATGCGCCTGCGCCAAACGCGATAGTGACATCCTTGATTTCAATGTGGCCTTTATCCATCGAGCGGCGATTGGCACGCGATGGCGTTAACGGTTCAGCGATCATGGCTTTACTATTCATTGTCACTCCTGATGGATTCACGCGCGTTGTAAGCGCATTGGCCTGGCTGCAAGGTGCGGCTGTTCATCACCGGCCAGTTTCACGATGGCGCCAATCAACAAGGCAAAACCGAAAAGATTTACCCAGGCGCCGATAGGCTCAAGCCACAAGGCTGTGGTAACACCTAACCCCATCATCGCGAGGCCAACAACCCAGGTGGGTGTTGAGCAACACACAACCCATGAGAGTGTGATGGACGTTAATGCCACACAGCTTGAACCCACACTACCGGCGATGTTGGTGGAATGCGATGCAGTTGCTGCGCAGCTTTTACATTGTTCGCGTAACAGCAACCCGTAAGTGGTCATGAGTGCTGACAGCAAAGCAATCTCCAATAAGGTGATGGGCACAATAAATAAACTCCATTCGGCGAGGCCAATGCCAAAGTCATAATTCATGTAGCCAATTTCAATAAGCCATTCGTCTTGGATGATGGCTAGCTGGTCTTTTACTGACGGTGTTGATGCGATGATGCGTTGCACATTGTCAAGCCAGTGGTAGTAATTCACGTAATTCGGTAGCTCACCAAATTTAATGATGACCGCGATTAACAGGCCGACGTAATACAGCGCGGTAATGCCGCAGGTGGCGATGCTCCACATCAGCAAATTCCGGCGAACTATCTGTGCAATACGTCTTAATCGAAGCAGCATAAAATTGTGCACGTTAGCGAGTGGATTTTTTCCAGCGCAATGCCGGAGCCATCACCACACGAACCAGGTAGGTTGATAGGGAACCCAAGCCGCCGATGATTAACATCCCTACAATAATGTCGGGGTAATTAATCAGTGAGTAGGCATTCCAGGTGAAATAGCCGATGCCGTATTGGCCGGAAATAATTTCGCCAGCTAATAGAGAAAACCAACTTACGCCCATGCCAATTGCGAGCCCGGCACCGATACTGGGTAATGCAGCTGGCAACACCACATGCCAAAAAACTTTCAAACGCGCTGCACCCAGCGATAAGGCAGCGCGCACCAGTACTTCCGGTGTTTGTTCAACGCCGTGAACCGTATTGAGAATGATGGGAAACAACGCGCCCAGGAAAGTAATGTAGATAATGGAAGACTCTTCGGTGGGCCACATGAGAATCGCGAGGGGAATCCAGGCAACAGCGGGAATAGGGCGGATAATTTCGATATAGGGCAGGACCGCCGCGCGCGCAACACGCGATCGACCAACCAACAAGCCGACCACAATGCCCAGCACCACGGCCAGCGAATAAGCGATGGCAATACGGCGTAAGCTGACCAAAATATGTGTATGGAATTCAGTATCGGCGGCATGGGTGAGGAAGGCAGAGCCCACTTCCAATGGCGCCGGAATATTTTCAAAGTTTATAAAATAATTGACATTGTAGAGCGTCGCTATATGCCAGATAAATATCCCGACAAGGATTGATGCGAGGCCGACTGCTATCATCTCCAGCTTGAGCTTTGGCAGTAAGGAAGACAATCTGGCGGTTAATGGTACAGGCTCCGTTGCGCTTGGAGTGGTATGAACTGCGCGGCTATACACAATGGATTTATCGCCCTCTGGTTGCTTTTCGGCATCTTGAAAAAATTGATGATGCGTGGTTCCTGCTGTGAGTATTTCGTTTTTGTTTGCCTTTTCATTAGTGGCCCCGTGTGTAACTGTGTCTTCACGGATAACCACTTTCTCGCACGTCATAGTCATAATCGATCACCCATCCTGCAAGCTAACCTTATTAGAAGAGCATTGGATTAGAAGAACATCGGATTAAAGGAACATTGAGGTGGCGTCCTTGCCGGTACGCTTAAAGCGATGTCACCATTTCACTGGTTATTGAATCCAACGCTTTATCCATATCCATCACCGCGCCCTGATGTTCTGCGGCATAGGCATCGGCGTCCGGTTTACGCAGGAAGGTGGAGAATCCTTCTTTGGATTTCACAAAAAAAGCGGTCTTACCAAACAGTTTCAAACCGGTCTTTTTGTCGTAAACATAGGTAGCATTAAGTTTGGCTCCGGTCTCGTTGAATTTTCCAACGGCGTGCAAAAAATCCGTGAGCGTGGGGTAGGAGGATATGCCTTCGCGCGCATGCCAGATTTCCATCGGCAGTGCCGCGTTGGTTACAGCGGGGTCAACCACAGCAGCTTTTTCCGCAGCGTAATCTCTGCCGAGGCTGGCGTAGGCAGACTTGATGTAATCTTCGGTAATCCACTCCTGGAAATCCAATGCGGGTATAGCTTGCTCCCGTGCGAGAACGCCGTGATTTAATTTGAGCGCATCAACCCATTGCGCTTTGATGGTGGGGTCCAGAGTCAAGTGGCCGCCTTTGGAAAAATAAATGTAGAGCACTTCTTTTTCCACGCCGGTCCAGCTTTCCATCATATCCACCGCTCTTACTGGATCTTCACGAATCCACTCGCCAGCTTCGTAGATAGCTTTGATAAATGCCACCGCCACTTCCGGATATTCTTTCAGGAAATCTTCACGCACCACTACACCGTGCAGGTAAGGCACCCCGGTTTCACTGCCGTCATAAATCTTGCGGCCGGTGCCGCGAAATTCCATCAGTTCAGACCAAGGGCAAAAATCGGCGTGGGCATCAATCTTGTTGGCCGCGATGTTAGCCGCACCCACCGCCGGGCTTTGGTTTTTCAAACCAAAATCCTTGATTTCGATTTTGTTGTCTTGCATGGCTTTTAACAACATGCCCCAGGCGGCACTGCCGACAGGTACGGATACGTCTTTACCCTTGAGTTGTTCAATGCTGAAGATATCGGATTTGACGGGTACTACAATTGCGTTGCCGCTGCCTTTGAGGTTGTAACCTGTTCCGGCAATATATTTTGTGCGCAGGGATTCAGTGGCTTGAAATTTTGCACCGTTGACGATGAGTGGGTAGTCACCCATAACACCGAAGTTAAGTTTGTTGGCCATCATCTGGTTAGTGATGGGACCGCCTGACGAGTAGTCGCTCCAGGTAATGTCATACGTGGCATCGGCGTACTTTCCGGTTTTGGGCAGATGTTTCTCCAGTAGTTTCAATTCCTTTACCACGATGCCCGCAGTGTAAGTATCTGTACACATGCTTTGGTGGCCAATCGCAATATTGATCATCTTGGCATTGGCGCCGGCTGCCAGGGTGATCCCCAGAATCATTGAAACCCATCTTATCGATATCATCATGCAATCCCCGAATTATGTTGCTTAGGTAAATTTCAACTTGTATTGGCATGTTATAATCACTCCCAATAAAAACGCATAAGTCATGCCAAGAACGGGAAGATGGGTTATTAGATTTGTAACTCCCTCTTTTCTAAAGTGTTTTTTCTGGCTTCACCTTCCACAGAGAAATTCCCTCACTCGAGATAATCGTCAATACTGCACTCGGAATGAGCGTGTGCACCTAAGCGTTCATGGTACCGGGCATGAATGGATAAATTTATGAAAAATTTTTAGTACAAGTCTGATTGGAAAAGAGGAAGTGGTGAAGGTAGAAGAGAGCGGGGAAACCGCAGGCGGAAATGAACAAGATGAACGATAAAATGAAAAAATGGTGCTTTTTCCGTTTGTGGTAGATAGGCCCCTAATGCGTTTGACTAACTGGAGTAGTCATGAAGATTTTTGCGGCAGTGACGCAGTGTTAAAAATTCATCATCAAAAAACAAATTGCAGTTGCAAACGATGGTTGGTTTGCTCAACCGTTTCGGTATCCGATGTAACTACTTCAACGCGCCAGCGAAGCGACAAACCTTTCCAATACTCATCAAAACTGTAAGTGATATCAACATCGGTCGCATCGCGATCCGGCGCTAGATTAAAGTCGAATGTTGCGTAGCTGAGCTTGAATGCAAGCACAGTGGAAAAGTTGTAGTTGAAGGTAATCTTGCTGGCATCTCCGGAATCAACATTCTCAAAGGTTTCCAACATATTGTTGGTAAAGATGGGGCTGGTAGAAAAACTGTAAGGCGCCAGAAATGCTCCATTCCTGAAGGCGCCTTCCTCCTCTGCAACCGTGTTGTAGCCAAGAATGAGAGACGCTTTACCCATTGACGCACCGGCCTGTACACCGTAGAGCGTTGAATCAACGGTGCCGAGCAGTGAATCCCCCGAGTCTTCCTGCTGCACAAATTGCGCGCCAAGAAATGGTTTAATTGTTTCAGTGCCGGAAAAATTGTAATTGCCTTGCAGATAGATGCTGTCAAACAAATCATCAAAGCGCGTTAACCACATTTCCAGCTTGAGCGGATTCGCATTATAGATAGCACCGACATTGGTAGTGCCGCCAGTTTCTTGGGGTGCAATACCATAACGCAGCGTCGACCATTCCCCCACATCAACAAATTCTTCGCTGTTGCGATTTTTTATTTCGTTGATGTGATCAAGCTGCAAGGTCAGCTTGGGAATACTGGTATTCACCAAACTAATGGCCTCAAAGGTGAATGGAATAATAAACGCATCGCCCGGATTGGCCAGGGGTGTATTAATTTTTTGGCGCCCTAACGTAAAGTCTGTGTTAAGGCCGGACAGATTTATGTAGGCTTCACCGAGCACTTCAAGGTCGCTGCCCAAACGGTTATTTACTTTGGCCGGGTCATCGTCATTGGTGCCGAGGTCCTGCGCAGTGTAATAGCCAAGGCCGAATTTTATCCCGCTGATACTGCCGGTTTCAGCGCGTAGCGCACCACCGAGAGAGAATGCACCTTCATCTGGTCGGTAATCATATTCGCGTGTGTTGTAATAAGCCCGGATGTTGCCGTTGACCTTGCCGTTCTCAAACATATCATTGAGCTCAGCCGCAGAAAGCTGGGTACACCATAAACCGCCGCTTGCCACAATGGCTGCCCAAAATCGTATCGCTTTCATCTTGCGCCCTCTTGATTAAATGTAATTACCGCTGGCGGCGCCACGCGGAGTGTGGCGAATGATTAACAATGAGTATCAACTTGTATTAACAAGGAATAACAACTCACATACGGTTACGCGATTTTTATGCCAAGGTTTTCCACGCATTGCACAATTGATCTAAGGTGTTGTATTCATTTCTGTTTGTTTTTATTTTTACAATGAAGTATGTGATAGCTGGCAGTAGGAATATTATTTTTTTTGCCCCGTAAATGATCGGAGAAAAATAAACGCACTCCATAAAAATCCATGCAGAAATTTTTAGTAGAACGACTAATACAAGTCCTACTGTTTTTATTACTCATGCCTGATCTTCACTAACAACCCGCTTTCGCTGCAGCAATCGACCTCCCCCCCTCATATTCACCTTGGATGTTATGAGAATCATTTCTTGTTGCGAATATGTATCATTTGTGGAAATATGCGCAGTATTCATCATTGCTAATTCTGGCCGTGGCCCCGGTATTCTCATGACTCAATATTTCCCCATCTTCAACCGCGTCGCTGCCGCGTTGCTAGGCGGCTATGGCTTCACCTGGGGGTTCTGCGCGCTGGGTATCGCCGCTTTCGCCGCATTGGGCGTGAGCTTTCATGAGGCTGAAACCGGCGTCATGCTGGTTGCCTTTTTATTGTTCCTGGGGCTGTTTCTCTGGACCTTTGCCGCTAAAAGCATGGTTAAGGTGTGGTCGGTATTGGCCGGCGGAGCGGTATTGATGACCGGCGCGGCTTTGGCAATACAGCATCTTCTGGTGGGCTAGTTATGTATAACAATTTCCGTCTTTCCATGACGTGGGTTCACACCTGGTTTGGCCTGGTGTTGGGGTACGTTCTGATGATCTGCTTCTTCTTTGGCGCGCTTTCGGTGTTTGACCGGGAGATCGATCGCTGGGCTATCCCCAAGACTCGTTTTGAGCCCCAGCCCATGCCGTCGTTCGATAACCTGCTGAAGCCGGTGTTCGAGAAACTGGAGCCGCACCCGCTGGATATGGCGGCGACGGCCCAGCGGGTGATCGGAGACTTACCCGACCCCAAGACCATGCCCATGGCTTCCCTTTATGCCTATACCACCCATCGCGACCCGGTGCTGGCGATTGGTGCGGAATTCAGTATCCCCAATAAACCCAAAGACCTGTCCGATGACCACCAGCATGTGCACGGCTGGGCCACTATTGACCCGCGTACCGGCGACGTCATCCCCGATGACGCGCTCAAGATCGGCAGCCGCTGGTTTTACCCCATGCACTACAGCCTGAACTGGCATTGGAAAAATCTGGGTTACTGGGTTGTCGGCCTGGCCGCACTGGTTATGCTCGCGGCCTTGGTGACCGGTATCATCATGCACCGCAAGATCTTCAAAGAGTTTTTTACCTTTCGCCCCAAAAAGCGGGTGCAGCGCAGTGCCCTGGACTTGCACAACATGACTGGTGTTGTGGCGCTGCCGTTTCATTTCTTTTTTGCGTTGACGGGCCTGATTATTTTCGCGGGCATTTACCTGCCGGTCGGCCACACCATGCTCAAGCCATTGCATGATCAACACGAAGTGCTGGAATCAGAGCGCACTGGCTTACCTCACGAACCCGCAGGCATTGCTGCGCCTCTGGCGTCGGTCGATGCCATGGTGGCAGAGGCCAAGCGCCGCTGGGCCGCGCGTGATATGGCTGGCGAGGTGGGTTACCTCTTTATGGACCACTTGGGCGATGAAAATGGTTATGTGAGTATTTACCGCGCCGGGAGTGACCGCGTGGCCCTGGTGGGTGAGGCGATTCACTTTAAAGCAAGCACCGGTGAAGTCCTGCGCGAAGAGCCGCCGCGCACCCTGGTATCGGAAGTCAATGAATTTCTCACAGGCTTGCACTTACAACATTTCGAGCACTGGTTTTTGCGTTGGCTGTATGTGGTCGGTGGCTTGCTGGGCTGTGCCTGTATTGCGACGGGTTTTATCTTCTTTGTGGAGAAGCGCAAACAACAACATGCAAAAACCAACAGCCAGGCGATTCGCATCGTGGATGCGCTGGCGGTGACGGCGGTGACAGGTATGGTCATCGCCGCCGTCGCGATGCTCGTAGCCAACCGTTTGCTACCTGCTGATCTGCCTGGCAAAGGTGGCATTGAGCAAAATGTATTTTGGAGTAGTTGGGTATTGGCGTTTTTACACGCGGCCTGGCGCAGTGCACCCGTGGCGCGTGCCGAGAGCAATCCGGCGTGGCGTGAACAGTGTTGGATTATTGCTACCCTGGCCGTTGCCGCCGTGCTGTTGAACTGGTTAAGCACCGGCGATCATTTGATTAAAACCCTGTTTACGGATACCTACCTCGCGGTAGCTGGCGTTGACCTGAGCTTATTGGCGGCAGCCTGTCTGTCGATCATGGCGGTGCGCAAGCTAAACCAGCGCCTGCCGGTAAAACAAAGCGCGCCGAGCCTTACTCCACACAAGCCGGCGATTGACATGGCCGCAGAGGCGGCGGAGGTGAAAGGTGGCTAATAGTTGGCTATTTCTGTGCTTGGCCGCGATCACCTGCCTCGCGGGATTAACCTGGCTGGCGCTGGCCATGGAGCCGCATTGGAACAGTGTTCACCAGGACCGCAAGCCCGAACGCCCGGCACAGGTGTTGCGCACGCTGGGGTGGGCGGGCTTATCGCTTTCCGCCGTGCTGTGTTTTATGGCAGATCGCCCGTCCATGGCCGTGCTTGTCTGGTTGATGTTGCTGGCCGCGCTGGCGCCGTCTATCGGCATGATCCTGGCCTGGCGACCTCAGCTATTGCGGGTGTTCTGGCCCTAGGCTGGCAATGACTGTAGCGATTCTTTGAAGCCCTGCATCCAGCGGGGCTTTTCTTTTTATGCCTGCTTAATACTTTCCTCTCGTCTCCTGTGATCAGAGTTTGATTTGTTCACTTTCCTCGTCCTCTGGCGCTTGTTTCCTTGACGTCCTCCCGACTTATGGGCAGAATTCCCGCTTAAAATATAATAATTATCATTTGTGTTTGAAAATAATTGTTAACAGGAAACGTACTTATGATCCACACACACCTTATCGGGCAGCCTGCCGCTGCATCCGGATTCTCTGTTAAGCGCTACAACCTGGCGCTTGCGATAGCAGCATTGGCGTTTGGGTGGGGCGCGCCCACCATGGCCGCCGAGAACGAAAAAGTATCTACAACATCACGCGCCAACACCGCGCCAGAACGTATAGAAGAGATGCGCGTTAATGGTGAGGCCACTAAAAATACTGCATCCATGCGCTTGCCATTTACAGTGCGCGAGCTTCCTCAATCGGTCAGTGAAATCAGCCGGGAGATGATCGAACTGGCCTCTATGACAGACATGGACGATCTGATGATGAATGTCACCGGCGTCAACGTGAGCCTTTACGACACGCAGCGCCCGCTCTATTTCTCACGCGGATTCCAGATCACGGATTTCCAGGTGGATGGCATCCCCACCTACAGCGGTTCCACCAATCAGGAATATGACACTGCACTGTACGAGCGAGTCGAAGTGATTCGGGGCGCTAACGGTTTGCTCTCAGGCGTGGGCACACCGTCAGCCACGGTTAACCTGGTGCGTAAACGGCCCACAAAAGAGTTTGCCGCATCGGTTGCCGCCAGCCTGGGTTCATGGGACCGTCAGCGCGGTGTGGTGGATGTGTCCACGCCCTTGACGGAAGGCGGCGCCTTGCGCAGCCGCTTTGTGGTGGCTTACCAGGATTCCGATAGCTTCCGTGACCGCTACCGCGAAGACAAAACCGCCGTGCTCGGTGTGATTGAAGGTGACGTTGGCGAAAACACTACCCTGGCCGTTGGCTATCAAAATCAGGACAACAACCCCGAAGGCACTATCTGGGGCACCATCCCCATCTTCGCCGCAGACGGTTCTGTCGCGCAGTTGCCGGTCTCCTCCAGCTTTGCGCCCGAGTGGACCGAATGGCAGCGGGAATCAAGCACGGTATTTGCCGACCTTGAACACCGGTTCAATGAAGAATGGAAACTGCGCGCATCGGTAAGCCGCACCGAAGGCGAGGTATTCAGCTTGCGGGTATACGCCACCGGTTTTCCGGATATCGAAACCGGAGAGGGGCTGACGCTGTTGGGTGCGGTCGGCGCCGGCGAAGATACACGGGATAGCATCGACCTGTATCTGACCGGCACCTACGACCTGTTTGGTCGCAATCACACCTTGGTTGCGGGCGCCAATGCCTACGAGATTGAATCCGTCACACCCGGTTTTACTTCGCTGGCCTCCTGGAGCTACCCGGTGCCGGATGCCTGGAATTATGACGGCCAAGCGCCTCTGCCGACCTATTCGCGCACCGGCTCTTTCCGCACTGCGACCACAGAACAGTTCGGCGTTTACGTTGCTAACCGTTTCAGCCTGACCGACGCCTTATCCGCTGTTGTCGGCGCCCGCGTGACCTCCTGGGAAACCGGCACCGATAATTTCGATACCACCGGTGCATTTGTTAACACAACCGGTTCCTTCGAGGTCAACGACGAGCTGACGCCTTACGTCGGGTTGGTGTACGACATCAACCAAACCTATTCGCTCTACGCGAGTTACACCGACATCTTCAATCCGCAAAATTACAAGGACAAAGACAACAATCTGCTCGAACCGGTTTTGGGCAGCAACGCGGAAGTGGGATTGAAAGCGGAATACCTTGGTGGCAAGTTAATCCTGTCGACCGCGTTGTTTACTACCAAGCAGGACAACTACGCCGTGCGTGATATGACCCAGCCGGAAAATTCCCTGCCCGACGGTAGCTCGGCCTACATCGGCGTGGATGGCACACAGAGCGAAGGTATTGAATTCAGCGTGAGCGGGCTCATCACCGACCAGTGGACCATCAACGCCGGTTACACCTATGTGGACACCAAGCGTCACGGCAACGACCGCATCTGGACCAACTTGCCTGAACACAGCGTGCAGCTGTCCACCCACTATGATTTTGCCGGCACCCTCGATCCGTTGATATTGGGCGGCGGTTTCAATTGGTCCGGTGAGATTGTCGGCTATGGCGTAACCCATCCGATAGAAGAGGATGGCGTAACCTTCAAACAAGGCTCCTACCTGCTCGCCAATCTCTACGCTACCTGGCGCTTCGATGACGCTTGGTCAGCATCCCTGAGCGCAACCAATTTGTTTGATAAAACCTATTGGGCGAATATCGACTACGCCAATTATGGTGAGCCGAGGAATGTGTCGTTTACGGTGAAGTGGAAGTACTAACTATACGCATGTTTTTTTGTAACGTGCTGAGAATCACATCGTTTTAAAAAAGCAGTCGTATTTTTAGACGCCAGGGATGGTTCCATTGATTTTTTATTTGGAATATCAAAATGAAATTCGTTGAATTTATGTTCTGAAAATTATCCAAACATAAAAAATATTCAAAAGCCGTTTAATAGATAAAAATTTCTGTCTTTCTTTTCATAAAATTCTCAAAGAGATTTAAATTGGCGGAAGATTCCCTTCATTTACTTTGAGAAAGCTTCTACTATGCGGCGCAGTAGCCCATAGGAATTGAGCGAAATGAAAAGTATTTCAATCATAATTACCACGGCGTTAATAAGTTCATTTGTAACTTATCATGTCGTTCTTCAGATGGCTGATGACTCAGTGATCGCAGCAACCTGTGAAATGTCCGGTGTTGACCTGGCTGATAAGAAAAATACAGATGCCGTTGCCGAAAATATTGAAATAGCTGAAACATACACACCGCAACAACATCAGCCCCCATCGTTAGAAACCAGAAATTTAGCCATCCCATCAGAAGTCGCCGAACCTGCGGGGAAAAAACAATCACACAGTATTCGAAGCGATAAAGATATCCAGGATCAAATTAACGCATTTAGAAATCAATTCGATAAGCTCAAAGACGCCAGCCCCCTCCAACATATCCAACAGCGATACACCTCCGAGCCCGTGGATTACGAATGGGCCATCGATAAAGAAAACGCAATCCTCACCTTATTTGATACCAGCGAAAATCTGCACAGTTTCATGCCGCTGGATGTTAGCTGCAAATCCAAAAATTGCCAGATTGTCCTGGCTGCCGGTGATGAGCAGCAAACTGACTTTATGTACGACGCCTTGCTGAAGGCTATAACCAGTAACCGGAATTTTCCTGATCAAACGGTTTCCTATTTTGCCGATCCGGCTGCGGGCCAAGTGATTGTGTATGTATCCCAGAATGGTGTGCTGGGTCTATTGCAGTAAGCAGAAAATTTGAAAAGAAAATCCATCACAAAAAAAATCATGTAAGCATTGACGCGATGAATTTATAAAAAGGAGCAGTACCGTGATAGATGAGGGCCGAATCTATCGCCTCATGGTTGGGGCAAGGTTGCATGACGCAAGGTCAATTTAATAAGCAAAGGAGCTAACATGAAATTCAAACTGTTTATTGCAATATCTCTTTTCTTTGGTTTTATTTCCTCCGCACACGCAACCAAAGTTGCTGAGTTCGGTGATCCGATAATTGGCAATTCGTATGCGGGTTGTACCTTTACAAAAATCTATGGGACAGGTGGAGGTGGCTATTTATACGAAGAGTATCGGATAACCTGTCCCTCAGGTGGTCCTTATGAGGTTGGAGTGTACTATAACACTCAGCAAAACCCTTATCAGTGCACTTTCTATCCAGGCGATAGTAGTTACTATGTTCAGGGGAACTGCACTAACTGGCGAGTTTATTTGTATTGATGTTTAGTGCTGTGCATGTAAAAAAACCAGCCATTGAGGCTGGTTTTTTTACATTTAGAGTAGTTTATCTAAGAATTATCTGCTACCTGGAAAATAGACGGGTATGCAGGAAAGCCTAAACAAACAAGCAATTAATTACTCGTACAATAAGGCCCAACAATCGTGCCCACAAATCCACCGGCCACGTTGGTGCTCAGGTTGGTTGCATCGACGCCTTCCGCCAGCAGTTGACGCTGCCCGTCTACTTCATAAAACGCCTGCATTTTTCCACCATTAAACGCCAGCGAGAGGGTGACATCCTGCGTGTTGGAAATCGGTGCGGCATTAATTAATGTGTCGTCGTTGGAACCCTGCCGACGATAAAGCGCGACCTGATTCTTGCCTTCGTGTTGGGTAATGCCGATAAACATCAGGTGCTGGTCGTCTTGTACGGCGGCCAAGCCGGCAGCGTCGCCTTCGGCTGCGGGAACGAAAGATACCGTGGTGGAGATTTCGGCGATGTGGTGTTGCTGGCGTCGCCCGACAAACGACGGCACTTGGTTTACGTCGCCAAGGCCACCGTGGCAAGCCAGATTCAGCGCACCGCCTTCCACCTGATAAAACGACGCCTGCGGATCGCGAATACCCATCCAGCTCAGGCCAAGTGAATCCCCATCGAATGAATCGGTGTAGCCGAAGTCACCCGAGGTGGGTGGTGTAGCTTGTGGTTGCGCGGGCAGCGCGGGCTTTTTCAGCGCAAAAGGAATGCGCTCACCCTGCGGCAAAATGTAGGGCCAATCGTTTTCCCAGCGAACGGGCAGCAGGAAAGTCTCACGGCCGATATTGAACATCTCGCGATCATAGGGGCGGATCGCCAGGAAAGTCGCCCACCAATCGCCATTGGGAAGCTGCACAAACTTGGCGTGGCCTGCGGCGATGATCGGATCTTCCCGGTTAGGGTCCAGATCGCGCTGCGTCAGGATCGGGTTGTGATCAGCGGGCTTGTAAGGGCCCCATACGTTGTCCGCACGGAAGATGGTTTGCGAGTGATGCACGCTGGTGCCACCTTCCGCCGCCGTGATGTAGTAGAAGCCGTTGCGCTGGATGATGTGCGGCCCTTCGATCCACACCGGCTTGGTAGAGATGTCCACACCGCCGTTGATCAGCTGTTTAGGCTCACCGGTCATGGTCAGGTTCTTGTAGTCAAACTCCTGAATCCAGATCGCGCGGTGGCCGTCGTAGCGGGGCTCTTCATTGGGCGCGCCATTGTTCAGGATGTAAGCCTTGCCACTGTCATCCCAGTGAATCGAGGGATCTATCCCCTCGAAATCCAGCCAGTGTGGATCGGACCAGGGACCGGTGATGTCCTTGGCGGTCATCACAAAATTGCCCTTGCAATCCACGCAGGTGGAGGTGAGGTAGTAGGTGCCGTCGTGATAGGACAGATCCGGCGCAAAAATGCCGCGCGACACATTAAGCCCGGAAAAATCGAACTGGTCCGGCCGGTTGATCGCGTTGGCGATGTGGGTCCAGTTAACCAGGTCTTTCGAGTGGTAAATGGGCAGGCCAGGGAAGTGGGTAAAGGTGGACGGCACCAGATAGTAATCGTCGCCCACGCGCGCCACCGTGGGGTCCGGGGCGTAGCCGGAGAGAATAGGGTTGCGGAATTCGCCCTCGCCGACAGTGACTTTCTCCTGGGATTCGCCCTCGTAATGAAAGCTGGTGAAACGCGCAGTCTTTTTAAAGGTTGTGCCACTTGCGGCTTCAGGGGCCGCGCTGCTTGCGGGGACCTGCGGTGCTTGCGCCCCAGGCTCTGTGTTGTTGGCGGAGTCGCAGCCGATCAGTACAGCCGCGAGCCCCAGTAGTGAAGCGCCGATGAGTTTATTCATGTTTTATCCTCGTAATCGCCAAAAAGTCTGGATGACTACAACCTATCATAATACAAATAGGCTCCAGATGGGGAGGGAGGGGCTAAACTCCTTCAGATTGCATGAGGTTTGGTGGGTGGACTTGTTGTTGTATTAAAAAACCCAACTCTCACTGAGCGCTTCCGCCTGCTTCATACAAAGGTCAATAGCTTCATCGGCTTTATCGGGTGGATATTTCCATTTTCTTAACGCTCTTCTTACAAGATTGCGTAACTTCGCGCGAACACTGTCGCGTACCTGCCAATCTACGGTGGTGGATTGGCGCAGCTGTGCGGTCACGTACTTGGCCAACTCGCGCAGGTTATTGTCTCCCAGTTCACGCACGGCAGATTCGTTTTGAATGAGGGCGCGATAGAAAGCAATTTCATCGGCATTTAAGCCAGAGTTTTCTGCAAGCTCTGCATCGGCGGCCATGTCTTTGGCCATCTTGATCAACTCTTCGATAACTTGCGCAGTTTCTATGGCGCGGTTGTGGTATTTGCGCATGCTTTCAAGAATTCGCTCGGAATATTTCTTTTCCGAGACCACATCAGTTTTCATGCGAGCTTTTACTTCATCGCGTAATAAGCGTTCCAGTAATTCCACCGCCAGGTTTTTTTCTTTTAGGTTGGCCACATCTTCCAGGAACTCGGGCGACAGCAAGCCGATATTCGGCTTATCCAGTCCAACCAGAGCGAATATATCGTCTACGCCTTCAGCGATAATCGCATTATCAATAATTTGCTTCAGAGCCGAATTCTTCTCTTCATCAGTGCGACGTTTATCAACGCTGGTGAATTTTTTCAGTGCATGCTTAACCGCATCAAAAAAGGCAATCTCCTTGCTGTAGGATTTAGCCTCGTCCAGAGTGGCGCAGAGGGTATACGCGGCACGGATATTCGCCATGATATCCAAAAACCGTTGCTTCCCATTCAGCTCACCATTGGCAGGGCTAGGCACGCTGACAATATGATTCATGACCTTTGGCAACAACTGCAGTGCCTGGCTTGCAAAACTGCTGTAGTCACAGCCGTGCATAAAAGCGTGCAACTTGTCGATATTCTCCAGAAGAATCGCATAGGCTTCGTGGTTATCAACGGCCGGTTTACCTTTGCCGTGTGATCCGGTATAGGTTTTCAGAGCGGCCTTTAATTCGTTGGCGATACCGATGTAATCTACAATCAAGCCGCCGGGTTTATCCTTGAACACCCGGTTAACCCGCGCGATAGCCTGCATCAGGTTATGACCCTTCATAGGCTTATCGATATACATGGTATGGCAGTTAGGTGCATCAAAACCGGTGAGCCACATATCGCGCACAATCACCAGTTTCAGTGGATCGTCGCTATCTTTAAAACGCTTCTCAAAGAGCTTCTTGGTTTCTTTGTTATAAATGTGCGGCTGCAGTTTGGCTTTGTCTGATGCAGAGCCGGTCATGACTATTTTGATAGCGCCCTTAGCCGGGTCCGGGTCATGCCACTCTGGCCGAAGCTTCACGATCGCATCGTAGGTATCCACGCAAATTTCGCGGCTCATGCTAACGATCATCGCCTTGCCCGGCATGTTGCTGATGCGCAGTTCAAAATGCGCAACCAAATCCTTGGCCACTTGCTCTATCCGTGGCCCACTCCCAACGAGCTTTTCTAATGCAGCCCATTTGGACTTGGTTTTTTCGCGTTCCGCGATGTCTTCTTCATCCTCGATAATTTCCTCAACATCATCATTCAAGGCTTCAATGTCCGCCTGTTTGATGTCCAGTTTGGCAAGGCGTGATTCGTAATAAATAGGAACCGTTGCACCATCGTCTACCGCATCCTGAATATCGTAGATAGACACATATTCACCAAATACGGCGCGAGTATCTTTATCGGTAGAATCAATGGGCGTGCCGGTAAAGCCGATAAACGAAGCTTCCGGCAGTGCGTCACGCATGTGTTTGGAATAGCCAAAAGTGTATTTGCCGGTTTTAGTATCAAGCTTGGCTTTGTCACCATATTGGCTGCGATGAGCTTCATCACTTACGACGACGATGTTATGGCGATCACTTAAAACAGGGTGCGAAGCTTCATCATTCAGCAGCGCAAATTTTTGTACAGTCGTAAAAATAATGCCGCCAGATTGACGAGAAGCCAGAATCTCGCGCAACTCATCGCGATCACCAGCTTGCACGGGTGTTTGTTTCAAGGTTTCTGCGGCCATCTTGAAGGTGTTGAATAGTTGACCGTCCAGATCATTGCGGTCTGTCACTACCACGATGGTTGGATTGTTCATTTCCGGCTGCGCCAGTAACTTACCCGCATAGCACACCATGGAGATTGATTTGCCCGAGCCTTGCGTGTGCCAGACCACTCCCGCCTTGCCGGAGCCGGGTACCACTTTGTTAGCGTAATTAGCGCGCGGCTCGTTCGCTGTATTGGATGCAGAGCGTGAGGCAGCAATTACCGTAGCCTTTACCGCTTCCCGCACGGCATGAAATTGATGATAACCAGCAATCTTTTTAACCACTTTGTCGCCATCGGTTTCAAACAGTATAAAGTGGCGAATGTAGTCCAAAAATAATTCCGGGTTAAAAAAGCCTTTTACCAGCGTTTCAAGAAAATAGTCAAAATGAGGCTTGTCATGCTCATTCTTGACCACCCGCCATGGTAAGAAACGCTCCTGGCTGGCCGTAAGTGACCCCACCCGTGCATCCAGTCCATCGCTGACAACCAATGCTTGGTTAAAAATAAACAGGTCGGGAATCTGATCTTTGTAGGTTTGTAACTGCTGATAGGCGGCCCAGATATCTGCACCGATATCGACAGGGTTTTTTAATTCAATCACAGCTAACGGCAAGCCATTGATAAACACAATCAGGTCCGGCCGACGATTGCCTTTGCTGCCAATAATCGTGAATTGTTTTACCACTAAAAACTGGTTTTTTTTCGGGCGGGTAAAATCGACCAGCTGCACGTAATCAACGTTATCATCACCGTCTTGTTTGAATTCAACCTTTACACCCTCTAGCAATTGTTGGTGAAAAGCTTTGTTGTTTTTAATGGGAACCGGTGTTTCCGGTTTGGCAATTTGATGTGCGACCAACTCCAATGTTGCCAGCGGAATCTGTGGGTTGATCACCTGTAAACAGCTCAATAATCGATTGTGCAGAATCACCTGCCGGTAATCGGTCCGTTCGGGGCTAATGCCGTCCGGCGCTATGTCATAGCCGCACACCACCTCATAGCCAATGGAGCCAAACCACTCAAGGCAGAGCTGTTCAAGTTGATCTTCGGTGATCACGTTTAGCGTTCCTCTTTCAACAAAATAAAATGCTCCACCAGCCGAATCATCAATTCCTTTTGGTCGGGCTTGCTTTCCGCCACTAGCAGCGCCAGAGCAACCAGCGTGTTGTCGTTAATCAGTTGCTCCACGGGCTTAGCCAAAAAAGCCTGGTTCAGACGCAGATACCACAAAAATAAAAATGAACCGCTGCGCTTGTTGCCGTCCGCCAATGGGTGGTTCTTTATGACGAAGTAAAGCAGATGCGCGGCGCGGCTGGCGACATTAGGGTAAAAGAGGTCGTCACCAAAGCCTTGTTCGATAGTGGCGATGGCCGATGCCAGGCCATCACCACGCAGTTGGCCGAACAGGGCAGTGGCTTCGCCTTTGGCAATCAGCTCCTGTTTTAGCTCGCCAATCGCCGTTAGCGCCATATCAAAATCCAGCGCAACCATATCCCGTTGCTTGGCTGTGGTATCGCCCAAGGACTGTTCATCGTAGCCCTGCAACAGGCTCCAGCTGCGGGCGTAATCGTGAATAACCGCTACCACAGCGGCGCCATCCGGATTAACCAGTGACTGGTTCGCCAAAGTCTGGGATAGCAGGCTAACGACTTGTTCGAACTCTATACCGCGCTCCTGCAGGCGCTTTTGGTTTAGGGTGTAGCCATCAACCAGGTGTTGTTTCAGGGTTTGGGTGGCCCACTGGCGAAATTGCACACCCCGCTGGGACTTAACGCGGTAGCCAACGGAGATGATGACATCCAGGTTGTAATGCTCGATTTCCCGGTTTACCTCGCGCGTACCCTCTTTACGAACTATCCGGAATTTCCGGATAGTTGCGTCCCGCTCCAACTCCTGTTCCGCAAACAGGTTGCCAATGTGTTCGTTGATGGTCCGAACATCCTTGGCGAAGAGATCGGCCATTTGTGCCTGCGTCAGCCAAACCGTGTCTTTATCCAGCGCTACCCGTAACTGGGCTTGCCCATCTTGAGAGGTGAAAATTTCGATCTGTTGGGTCATAGGTTTGTCCTCCTTGAGTAAGTACGATCATTTGATGTTACTTCTGGCCCACATAACAGTCGCGCGCACTCGCTAACATGTGTGGTTTTCCGCTGGGCGATACTGCGGATGTTGGTGTCGGTGTTGAACATGCATAAATCCCTGAATGGTCACTTAGGGGTTTTTATATTCCCTAAGGGTACAACCAGATAGCTGATTCTGCTCAATAAAAGCCTGCAAGGATTGAGTAACGAATACCCTTGGCAAATAACCCAATACTTTAAAGATTGGTTTGGTTTCATCGGGCGCTTTGAGATATGCCTGCTGGCAGGGACCAATAGTGCCATCGCCGTAGACTTTAAAGGTCGACTTGCTCTTGTCCATCAAATCGAGCAGGCAAATTATATTGATGAGGTAACGGATTTCCCCTTCAACATTAACGGGTAAAAATTCGACGCAACTGTTGATAAGGGGCATCAGCAGATTTTTAACACGCTCGGTAACAACCGGGGCTCCACCGCGAAACTTTAGAAAATCGCCATCTTGTTCATCGCCTTGGGTAAATTCGTTGGTAAACCAAACCAGATCTGGGGTTTTCCAGGTAGTCAGCTTGGGTTCACCATTCCAGCGCAGGCAATTAATATCGGCATAACTTTGGTCGTCGGGGAGGTCAAGTTCTTTATAGCCTTCCGGTTGTAATGTAAATAGAAAAATTTTCATTACGCGTGTTCTGGCTGTTCAGGGCGTTTTGCTGATTTGCCGAATCTTGTTCAGCCAATCAGCAAAAAACTGGCATTCGGACTCCATTTTGTTTAGCCCGATCTTCTGCGCGGCTAATGGGCCGTGGCGAGTTTTTCGAAATTTAGGACTGACCAGCTCCCGCTCCAAATGGGCTGCCGGTTTGGTTTCCGGTTTGTCATTGATGTACTCCGGCGAATCAACAGCGTTTCGAGCTTTAAGCAATACTTCTGTTGCTTTTCTCCATTCTGCTTCAAGGCCCGTTAGCTCGCTAATGTTGCTAAAGAGTAAGGCTTCAAATTCATAGGGCTGTATATAGGGGATAAAACGTTCGGGGCGGCAACCTGCCTCCTGGATAACATCTTCATGCAGATTGCGTTTGATGATTTCCAATCGAGCAGTTAGCGAAGTCTGGGTGGATGCTTCGTCAAAACCTGGAAAACGTTTATCCAATTTGTAGAGATCAAAAAAGGTCGTAACCGTAGGTGCACTTTTTTGTCGAAGCGTATTGCGTAAATGTTGTCTAACACGGTCGTAATTTAGCGCACCGCCTTTGTGTCCTGGAGACGTTTCAATCATTTGTGGCTCTAACATCAAGCCCTGTCCATAGAATGCTGGTGCAAGTACGGTTTCAACGAAGGTCTCTTCCGTTTGGCCTTCACACACAATGCAAACACGTTTCATCGGCTTGGCCTCCCGCCCAAAATGTTGCGTTTCCATAACTCGCCTAGCGTGTAGTCTTCAAGCCACTCTGTTAATTCTTCTGTATCCAGTCGTTTTAGCACAGAGGCGCCTTGTTCACGGTCAACAACAATAATATCTTCGGGCGAAAATGCGTTGAGCAATTCAACCGACTGGGTAGAAACGATGATTTGTTTTTTTTCCGCTACCTGCTTGATCATATCGGCCAATAAGTTAATGGCGTATGGGTGCAAGCCTAACTCCGGCTCATCGATAAGCACCGTGTCTGGCAATAAGTGTGAGGGCTGCATGAGCAACGTGGTAAGGCAGATAAAACGCAAGGTGCCATCAGATAGCACATGCGCTTTATAGGGGGTATCCGGGTCTTGTTGCTCAAACCATTCCAGCTCAATCCTGTCAGGCAGGGGGTCGCGAATAATAAAACCCCCGAAAAAAGGAGCGGCAAGTTTTACTGTGTCGACAATGCGGGCGTAGTCCTCAGGAAACTCTTTATTGAGTTTTACGAGATAAGCAGCCAGGTTGTCCGCAGCTGGCTTCAGGCGCAAATTATCATTGGAGCCGTGGGCGCGTTTAACGGCGGCGGAGTCGCTGGTATCGTGAAAGTGGTATTGTCGCCAGCTTTTGAGTGCGTCCCTCACGTATGAACTGACTCGCTGGGAGTCATCCCTTAATTTTGCTTCCTCTTGTCCGCTGCCTAATGAGATCGGTTTGGTCACGCTGTGTCCCCGAATCCAGGTTTCTTCCCTGCTGAAAATCAAACGGTTATCTTGCGTCGGAATCAGGCTGATTCGATACCCATTT
This sequence comes from Cellvibrio sp., assembly GCA_035490615.1. GTDB lineage: Bacteria > Pseudomonadota > Gammaproteobacteria > Pseudomonadales > Cellvibrionaceae > Cellvibrio. The sequence continues at coordinate 1,145 of DATJLH010000288.1, read as the reverse complement.
GAAATACCCGTAGCACTGGGCTGGAAGTAAATTTCCGCATCAATTTGCTCGGTACGCTTACGGCTTCCGTGCAGCAGCGCATCTGGTCCTCCTTGTTGTTGAACAAAGGTTTGGAGGTTGCCCTCTGCCAATGCGGCCATTAATTTAAATAGGCCGATGAAATTGCTTTTTCCTGCACCATTAGCACCAATAAGCACGTTTAGGTCGCGCAATTCAAAGTTTCTGGCCTCAGCTATGGATTTGTAACCCCGCAGGGTTACGCTTTTTAGCTTCATGACGTGGCTCCGATAAAAAGTGGCCTTTGGTGTGACGAGTGGTTTCTGGGTGCATTATCTGCTATGGGGTGCCGGATTTCCACTACGCCACCTCGCTCTGGATTTCAGTGAGGTCAATTTCGCCGGAGAGAAGTTTGGGGAGGAGGGAGTCGCGAAGTTTGACCAATGATTCATTCTGCTTTTTCCCTTGCAGGATAGTGGAAAAAAATGGTTTACATATTCTTGAAAATTGTTCCGCGACGATTTTATTGATTGGGTACCTTAAAGGTTTGGTTTTTATTGCAGTGTACGTAATTTGTGGTTGAGCTGATCCGCTAATGCAATCGTCGAAGTTTTCAAGCAAAAGGTATGTTAGTAGAAAAAACGTTGATCCAATTTTTGGTCTGCAAGCAAATGAATTATTGGATACCCAAGACTCTGATTCGGTATATCTAATCAATCCGCAGTTCGATCCTCTGCATGTCATTAACACGGTTGGATCTTCATATGATGCTTTAGTCGTAAAGCCAATAATTCCATTGCCGCCCCAAATCGGAACGCTATTGACGTCCGTTTTTGCTTCTGAGGTTTCATTTTTGTTTAAATACTTTCCTTGTTTTGCAATCGTCAAATCTTCAAAGCTAGGGTAACTCCACCCCTCCGGAATTTCCCCCAATTCCGAATCCACCATCGCCGAAGGAAACAAAGCAGCGGTTTCGGCGAGTTGGTGATATTGGTCGGGGTTTTGTTGTTGGAGTTGGGCGAGTTCGGTTTCGTTCTTTCCGCTGATGGCGCACATGGCGGCTAGGTTGGTGTAGGTTTCCAGGTCTGGCAGTGCGGTTTCGTCGGCGTAGCAAACGGGCGAGGCGGGTTCGCTGGTGGGTTGCATGG
>DATJLH010000287.1:0-11269 GCA_035490615.1 Cellvibrio sp. | reverse complement strand
CTATTGCGGAATACATTGAAGAGGAATTGGGCCATCAGGAGTGGATACTGAACGACCTCGCCAGCTGTGGCGAAGATAAAGAAAACGTGCGCAACAGTCGACCCAACCCCGCAACAGAATTAATGGTGGCTTACGCCTATGACACAGTTACGCGCAACAACCCGATGGCATTTTTCGGCATGGTGTTTGTGTTGGAAGGTACCAGTATAAATTTAGCAACCCAGGCCGCAGACATCATTCAGCAGCACCTCAAATTGCCCAATCAGGCGTTTTCCTACTTGCGTTCCCATGGCAGCCTGGATCAGGAGCACATGGTGTTTTTTGCAAAACTGATGAATGGTTTAACCGATCAACAGGACCAGGATGACGTTGTGCATGCAGCGAGGATGTTCTTTCAGCTTTATGCAAATATTTTCCGTTCGATTGAGCAGTTGCCTTCTATGGCGGCTGCCTGATGTACCGCTGCCTGAACCGGGGAGGTGTGTGATGAAATTATCCAACAAACTTATCTTGCTGACAGGTGCGAGCGGCGGTATCGGACAAGTTATCGCGCGGCGGCTTGCAAAACGCGGTGTCAGGTTAATTTTAGTGGGGCGTTCGGCCCAGCGGCTGAATCACCTGGCGCGGGAACTAAATCTGCGCGCTGGCGGTGGCTTCGTCTTATCCGCGGACATTACCACATCGGCCGGCCTCGATATTATTCGCACTGCCTTGATGGCATTGCAGGAACCACTCGATGGTTTAATTAATTGCGCCGGGGTGAATGCATTCAGCTGGCTGCAGGATACCGAAACGCATGAGATAGAGCGGCTTATTGCAATCAATGTCACCGCACCGCTGTTGTTGACCCGCCTGGTTTTGCCTTTTATGAACCCTGTCGACGGCCGAATTGTGAATCTGGGTTCGAGTTTTGGGAGCCTGGGTTATCCGGGTTACAGCGTGTATTGCGCCAGTAAATTTGCACTGCGCGGTTTCAGTGAGGCCCTTCGTCGTGAGTTAGGTGACAGCCCTATTCAGGTGGCCTACCTTGCACCCCGCGCGACACAAACCGATCTCAACAGCGCCACCGTGAATGCGATGAATCAGGAATTGGGTAATGCGGTGGATGCGCCGGAGGTAGTGGCTGCGGAACTGGAAAAGATGCTGACAGCAACGCACATGCACGATCATTACATCGGTTGGCCGGAACGTTTGTTTCTTTGGATTAACAGCCTGTTGCCAGGGGTAATTGATCTGGCATTGCGCAATCAATTACCCGTCATTCGTCGCTTCGCTCAAGCAGGCAACGCGAAAGCCTTGCCGACGACGTCAACACATTCCCTGTAATCAGTCATTCATGAGGTGATTTATGAAAAAATTATTGAAGATCATATGCATTGTGATGGCAAGCTGGATATCGACCAACCTCCAGGCCGAGGAGTTGGCGGCAGATATTGTGTATCTGCAAACCCGATGGGCCGAGATCAAATATCAATTGCCGGAAAAAGAGCAGGAACAAGCCTTTGCTGCACTGGTTTCCGAAGCCGAAAAATTGCGTGCCAGCCATCCGCAAGAAGCACCTTATCTCATCTGGGAAGGCATTATTCGTTCAACCTATGCGGGAGCGAAAGGCGGTCTGGGCGCACTGGATCAAGTCAAGCAGGCTAAGAGTTTGTTTGAACAATCCATAGCCCTGGCGCCGGATGCTATGGCGGGCTCTGCTTACACCAGTTTAGGTTCGCTGTATTATCAGGTGCCGGGTTGGCCGCTGGGTTTTGGCAACCACGAAAAAGCCAAAACCATGTTGGTAAAAGGCTTGAGCTATAATCCTGAAGGCATTGATGCGAATTATTTTTACGGCGACTTTTTGCTGAATCAGAAGCACTATCAACAAGCGTTGCAGGTGTTTGAAAAAGCATTGGCAGCGCCGCCACGCCCAGGGCGGGAGTCGGCGGATGAAGGCCGTAGAAAAGAAATTGAACGGGGTATCGCAGCGGCGAAAAAACATCTGTGACAGGTACGCTAGAGCATGCAAATTCTGCTGGTAGAAGACGATGCCTTATTGGCAGATGGCATTATGAATGCGGTCAGGCAGGCTGGTTTTGCGGTGAACTGGTTGTCATCCGGCAAAGCGGCCTGCACCTATCTTGTGGCTGAACCGCCGGATATATTATTGCTCGACCTCGGTTTACCAGATTTGGATGGCATGGAGGTCCTGAAACTGGTGAGGCAAAAAAAATTACCCACACAAGTATTGATCCTGACCGCACGCGACAGCACCGACGCCAAGGTGGCCGGGTTGGATTGCGGTGCCGATGACTACCTCACCAAACCCTTTGCGCGTGAAGAATTGCTCGCCCGTTTACGGGTGCTTGAGCGACGGCTGGGGAATGCATCCTCCGCGGTTATCAGTGTTGGCTCCTTGAACCTGGATACCACGCACCAACAGGTGTGGCTGGACGGGGAGCCGCTGGCGTTGTCCCGCCGTGAATACATGCTGCTTAAAGCCCTGGTTGAACATGTTGGGGTTATCCAAACCAAAGAAGGACTTGAAGCCAAGTTGTATAGCTGGGGCGATGAAGTTGCCAGTAACGCCATCGAAGTACACATTCATAACTTGCGCAAAAAATTACCGGATCAATTTATTCGCACCGTGCGCGGCATCGGCTACATGGTGCCCCATCCATGAGATCCATTCGCCGGTTTCTGATTATTACCTTGCTTGCCATAGTGACCCTGGCCAATTTTGTTGCGGCAGTGCGCGGTTATCTGGGAAGTATGGATGAAGCGGAGCGCTTGTTTAACCAACGCATGATGCAGCAAGTGGATTTGCTCAACTACGCCTTGTCAGGATTAACTGAACAGGTTCAACACCAGCACGATATTTTGCTCTTGCCTGAGCGCGAGCTGGATAAGGGTGCCTCCCTCGAACTTCAATGGGTGGCTAATGATGGGCAATTATTAGCGCGGTCGGCGGCCATGCCGACGACTGTGGTAGCGCCACTGAAAGCGGGCTTCACCTTTGTTAATTTTGATCATTACCGTTGGCATTTATTGGTAACGCCAAGTGCGGATAACAACAGCTGGTTTATTCTCGCGGAGCGGGATGATCAGCGCTATCGTCTGGCCGAGTCGATGATCTTGCAAGCGGTTTACCCGATGGTGTTGGCCATTCCGATTATTGGTGTGGTCATCTGGCTGGTATTGGCAATCGGGTTGAAACCCATACGCCGGTTGGCGGAGGAATTACGTCAACGGGAAGCAACTGATTTGCATCCATTGGACCAACATGACATGCCGGTGGAGCTAGCCCAACTGGCCCAGTCAGCCAACGATTTGCTGCGTCGTCTGGGCGCATCTTTTGCGCGCGAAAAACGCTTTTCCGGTGATGCAGCTCATGAGTTGCGTACGCCTATCGCGGCCCTGAAAATTCATTGCGATAATTTGTTGCAAGAGCAAGCCGTTCCATCGGATACAGCCCTTCGGTTACAAGCAGGTATTCAACGCATGCACTACCTGGTGGAGCAAATCCTTGTGCTTAATCGAACGGCACCGGACCATTTTATGGGGCAGTTTGAGCCGGTCAATTTAACTGTGTTGGTTAAAGAAATGATCGCCGAACACAGTGCGGCGCTGGAAGCAAAACACCATCACATTGAATTTGATGGTGATGAATCCTGGGTGATGGGTGACCGCCTTGCATTGGAAACACTCGTCAATAATTTAGTGGGCAACGCCATCAAATATACCCCACCCGGCGGACGCATTGCCGTCAATACCTGGCTGCGAGGTCGCAGCGTGGTGCTGGAGGTTATGGATAATGGGCCCGGTATTCCGGAGGGGCAGCACGAGCGGGTATTTGACCGGTTTTATCGCGTGGGCGGTGATCGCCATTATTCCCACACACCCGGTTGCGGCCTGGGATTATCGATTGTCAAACAGGTGGTGGATTTGCACGATGCGTCTATTCATTTGACGCCATCCCGTTTTGAACACGGGCTGTTGGTAATGGTCACCTTTGCGGCCTATGTGCCTTCCGCACAGGATATAAAAAATATGCGTAGCAATCCGCTTTCGCACACTCACAGGACTTTGGGCGATGACACTTCTGCGGATGAATAACCGACGAAACGTTTGCTTGCTGTGGTTGTGCGCGTTATTAACCTGCGCTTCGGCCCGGGGCGAAGTGCCGATATTCACCCTGGAAATACGCGATCATTTATTTTATCCCTCAACCCTGGTTGTGCCCGCGCGAACCAAAGTGAAATTGATTGTCATCAATCGCGATACGACGCCGGAAGAATTTGAAAGCTACGAGCTCAACCGGGAGAAAGTCATCATGGGTGGCGCAAAGGCCACGATTTTTATTGGCCCCCTGGCGCCGGGGGATTATCCTTTTTTTGGTGAATTTAATCCCAAGACAGCGCAAGGCGTGATTCGGGTGGAGGACTGATATGGTTGAGGCCGTATTACTGGTTCTGCGCGAAATTCTCGAAGCGGCCATGATCATCAGTTTGTTGTTGGCGTTGAGTCGACAATTAAACCAGAATCATCGCTGGATTCTTATCGCGGTGATGATTGGCTTGCTGGGCTCCTGGCTATTGGGTCATTACGCCTATGCGATTGCTGAATCGCTTGATGGACAGGGGCAGGAATTACTCAATGCGAGCTTGTATCTTGCCGTCGTCCTCAGCGCCATGCTGTTGAGCTTGCATATCATTCCGCTGAGTATTGCCGTATGGAAAAATCGACTGCCTGACGCCGCGCAAGGCTACGTTCAGCACTCTCTGTACGGTTTGTTTATTGTGACTGTGAGTTGCTCTGTCGCCCGTGAAGGATCAGAAATCTGGATCTATCTCTCCGGTTTTATTCATCAGCCCGCTGTGCTGGAATCCGCCCTGATTGGTGGTGCGATTGGTGCCGGTATCGGGATGAGCCTGGGCGCTATTGCGTATTACCTGTTCGTCTTTATGCCCAGGAAATATTTCCTGCCGTTATGTCTGGTGATGGTGACCCTGGTGATGGGTGGGCTGGCCATGCAAGTGGCGAAACAATTAATGCAAATCGGCTGGCTGGATTCGACCGCACCCTTATGGGATAGCTCATTTGTTGTGAGTGAACAATCCTGGCTGGGTCAACTGCTTTATGCGTTATTGGGATATGACGCAAGCCCTGACGCGACGCAGATTATTTTCTACCTGGTAGCCATCTTGCCGACACTGATGGGTATTCTGTGGCACGCGACGCGCCTGAAGGAGAGTCATTATGTACAAAGGTAAGGTGTTTTTGTTGTCAGCGTTTCTGTGTGCAAGCCAGATCACCCATGCGGATATGGCGCGGGTTTATCACCCCTATGTTGAACAGCAGGAGCGCGAACTTGAGTACGGTCTGGTGTGGCGCGACCTGGGCGGTGATCCGTTGTTACTGCAACGAGCAGGCGTAGGTTACGCCTGGACTGATCGCTTGTTCACGGAAGTGTATGTTCTGAATGAATCCATCACTCATGAAGATCAACGCATTCGCGGTTATGAAGTGGAAGTGAAGTTGCAATTGACGGAGCAGGGAGAATACTGGGCAGACTGGGGGCTTTTGCTGGAGGCGGGCACCGCACGTGACGTCAGCCAGCATGAACTCGCGGCGGGTTTGTTATGGGAAAAGGCCTTGCCGGGACGCTGGGTTGCTGCAGCCAATGCCCTGCTGGAATACGAATTCGGCAGTGATGTCGACAACGAAATTGAAACGGCACTGCGCGGCCAAATCCGTTATCGCCACCGTCCCGAATTTGAACCCGCGATAGAAATTTATCTGGATGATCAGGATTGGGCCGCTGGCCCGGCGCTGATCGGCGCAAAACCCTGGGGCGCTGGTAAACAGCTTCGATGGGAGTTGGGCTTGCTTTTCGGCCTGGATAACACGACACCCGCCAGCAGTTTGCGTGCTGCTATCGAGTTTGAATTTTAACAGCCTGCCAATCAATAGTCGTTCTGACTTTTTGATGTTCATGCACAGTGTTGGCAATATCAATAAATATTTCTGTTTCTTTTTGTGCAGAAAATAATACATGGCGTTCGCCATTTGATTGCGAATGGTGCGTTTCGATTTTCTTTGGTGCATCCCAAACATACTGCTTTTTCTGCCACGTCAAACGTGTTAATAATGCGGGCGTGTGACTTTTTTATTGCATGCTTTGCCGTTGTTTGTCGATTAGTGAGAGTTTCTTCACATTGACATCGCTGTCAATGGGTTGCTCGCTATATCCCAACGAACACAATAAAAACGGCGCACACAAAAACTGTGGTAACTCGGCGATGCACACGCGTTCGGTCAAAAAAGTATGCGGCAATAAAATGTCAGACATACATAGCGCGGTGCATTTTAAAAAAATATAGAAGAAGCTTATTACTATGCCACCACTCACACGGTTAGCCGCCGTGGCAAGGATCTTTTTGCCTACGGTTTTGTATATCTTCGCGCATCCTGCCGCTGCGCATGTCAAATGGTTTTCTGAATCCGGTTTGTCGGTTTATCCGCCGACGTTTTCCTACAGCGAATTATTAACGGCAATAACCTTGCTGCTGTTAGTTTTGGTTGTGGCCGCCTGGTTGAATGGCCGGCTGGTGAAACCCGGTGCCCGCTATTTTTTACCCTGGTGTCAGCATACAAAGCCCTTGGGTTTTGCATTGTTACTCTTGTCCATTTATTTTCTGGGCTGTGCTTTCTCGGGCGTTATCCTGGCGCCGCATATTGCAGCCAGCCCGGGTGTTACCGCGCTCTGTATCGGTTTGCAAGCTTTGGTGTCCATCTTGCTGTTGCTCAACCGCGCGCAGGAATTAATGGCGGGATTAATCCTGTCGTTGTTTTTAGTGGCGGGTATTGTGGATGTGACATTTCTGCTGGAGTACGTCTTACTGTTAGGCATAGCCTGGTTGCTTTATTCCACGCGGCAGATTCCCCAGGAACATACAATGAGGCTCCTGCGTTGTGCGTTGGGGTTGTCATTAGCGGGCCTGGCCTTAACTGAAAAATTATTGCAGCCGGCATTGGCACTGAATGTCCTGCAACAATATCCGCTCAATTTTATGGCCCATATGGGCGTGCCGTTCAGTGATATCTGGTTTGTCCTGGCAGCGGGGATGGTGGAATTATTGGTGGGCTTGTTGCTTGTGCTCGGTTGGTTAGTGCGCACCACAACGGTGGTGTTATTGGCCTTGATGATCGCCAGCAACAGCTATTTTGTGATGATTGATAACCATGCGTTAGCCTTGATGGAGTTCATCGGACATTTGCCGGTTTTTGCAGTAGGCATTTTGTTGTTGAGTTACCGCAGCCTGGAGCGCTCCTCGGCCCCGGCTCGCTCTGCCGATGTGGCAGAGCGAGAATTATCACTGGAATCCGGACAGTAGTGCGGTGAGATTATTTGGCGGCGGGTGTGGTTTTTTTGGTAGCAGGTTTAACGCCGATTTTGCGTACGCTGTTACCCTCGATTTCAACGATGGTCCAAACCATGCCGTTCCATTCCACATGGTCGCCGACGACGGGTTTGCCACCGATCATTTGCGTGACCAGCGAGCCAAGGGTTTGTTGGCCATCGAGGTCGCCAAGGTTAAACGCATACAGCATGGCCAGATCTTGCAGCTCGGCATCTGCTTGCAAAATAAAATCGCCGAAGAAGCTCAAATCCAGGTTGCGCTTGGGTGCCACGCTGAACAGTTTGCCCAGATTCGGAAGATCATATTCGTGGCCGATAACACAAATGATGTCGCCTGCCATCAACCGCGTACTACCGGAGGGGTGCAATAACTCTTTATCGCGAAACAGCGCGGCGATGCGTGTGTTTTCCGGCATATGCAATTCGCGCAACGCGGCACCGATACACCATTTCTCTGCCCCCAGTTTATAAATAAATAGTTCCCACTGGCTGGCCAGGTGAATCTCCAGTCCGGCCCGCGAGAACGGCATGGGAACCGAGGGGACCACTACATCAGCTTTTTTGGCGGCGAAGGTCAAGGTGGTGCCTTGCAGCAGCAGTGATACCAGGACAATAAAGAAAGCCACATTAAAGAAGAGCTGCGCGTTCGGCAGGCCCGCCATCATCGGGAACACCGCCAGGATCACCGGCACCGCCCCGCGCAACCCGACCCAGGCGATAAAGCTGCGCTCGCGCCAGTTAAAGTTGCGGAACGGCAGCAGGCCGATCAGTACCGACAGGGGGCGCGCGAACAGGATCATCCACAGCGCCAGGCTCAGGGCGGGCAGGGCGATGGGCAGCAGTTCGCTAGGGGTAAGTAATAACCCCAGCACCAGGAACATGCCGATCTGGCTCAACCAGGCGAGGCCGTCGAACATATGCAGGATGCCGTGGCGGTTGCGGATCGGGCGGTTACCCAGCAGCAGGCCGCACAGGTAGATCGCCAAAATACCGCTGCCACCCAGGGCGGTGGTGATGGCGTAGATAATCAGGCCGCCGCTGACGGCCAGTAGCGGGTAGAGTCCATCGGCCAGCTGCATCCTGTTGATCAGCTGCAACAACAGCCAGCCGCCGGTCAAGCCCAGCAGGATGCCGAGGCCGAACTGTTGCACCAACTGGACCAGAAAGCCCAGATTAAAGCCGGTCTGGCCGGCGGCAATCATGTCGATCAGTGCGATGGTCAGGAACATCGCCATGGGATCGTTACTACCGGATTCGATCTCGAGGGTGGCGCTGACCCGCTCGTTCAGGCCCCGTCCGCCCAGCAGGGAGAACACCGCCGCGGCATCGGTAGAACCCACGATGGCACCGATCAATAAGCCCTGCATCAAATCCAGCTTGAATAACCAGGCCGCCAATACGCCCGTCAGCCCGGCGGTGATGACAACACCCAGGGTCGCGAGGGACAGCGCAGGCCAGAGGGCCACCCGAAAGCTGGCGGCGCGGGTGCGCATACCGCCGTCGAGCAGGATGACCGCCAGCGCCAGGTTGCTGACCAGATAAGCCATCGGGTAGTTGTTGAACACAATACCGCCGACACCGTCCACGCCGGCGATCATGCCCACGGCGAGGAAGATAACCAGAATAGGAATGCCCAGGCGTGAGGAGAACGAGCTCACCAAAATACTGGCTGATACCAGTATGGCGCCGATTAAAAGAATGGTGTTGATAGTACTCGCGTCCAAGATAAAGCGGTTCCTGTGGGATAGTTAGCCGTCGTGTTACGCAAATCGCATGCCAGGGCGATTTTAACCTGAGCCGGCCGCGGCCTGTCAAAAGAAGATTGTCCCGGCGCGATACCAGTCTGTCACGAATTCTTCACGTCCGCCTGTCATTCTGCCCGGCACAAATCCTGAAACGGCAATCACAGTGGGCGACTATGTTGGATCTCGGATGGGCAGAGCTGATGTTTCTTGCAGTCCTGGCACTGGTGGTGGTTGGGCCGCAGGATTTACCAAAGCTGGCGCGCGCCCTGGGCAAATTGTGGGGGCGCTTGCAGCGCTTTTACCGCGACTCCCTGCACCAACTGCACAAGCTGGAAACCGAGATGGATCTTGCTTCCAAGCCGGACCAACGTAACCAGCCTTCGTATTACGACCTCCTGCCCGAGCATGTGCGACAGGCGATGGAGCAGGCCGAGCCCAGCCGCGATGCCGCACATAATCAACGCGTGCAGGCCATGTACGAAGAAGCCATGGCGGAGGTGAAAGCGGCTCACGCAGCTAAAGATGCTGTACAAGATAATGTCAGTGCAGACTCAAAAACGGCAGGATAAAGAATGACGACGGACTCCGTGGATTTAAGTCGCGCGCCGCTGCTATCGCATCTGTTGGAACTGCGCCGCCGTCTGCTGCAATGTTTGCTGGTGTTTTTCGTCGTGTTTATCGGCTGCTATTTGATGGCGGAAGATATCTATCATTTTCTGATGCAGCCGCTGGTCCAGGCGTTTGGTGAAGAGTCCGGGCGGCGAATGATCTACACCGGCTTACATGAAGCCTTTCTTACCTATTTAAAATTATCTTTTTTTGCGGCGTTATTTTTTACCTTGCCCTTGATCCTGATCCAGGTGTGGAAATTTATCGCACCGGGTTTATACCGCAACGAAAAACGAGCCGTCTCTGTTTTGTTTGCGCTCACGCCCGTTCTCTTTGTGCTGGGTGCAGCACTCGCGTTTTACGTTGTCTTTCCCATGGCGTGGGGATTTTTTATCAGCTTTGAAAGTGAAGCGGTGGCGGGTGCTTTGCCGGTACAACTCGAAGCGCGCGTCAGCGAATACCTGGGCCTGGTGATTCAATTGATATTGGCGTTCGGTTTGAGTTTTGAATTACCGGTTGTTTTACTGCTCATGGCTCACGCCGGCATGATTGATTCCGCCACCCTGATCGGCGGGCGCCGCTATGCTATTGTGATTATCTTTGCCGTTGCTGCTTTTATCACACCGCCGGATCTGATTTCCCAGATCGCCCTGGGCACACCTATCCTCTTGCTCTATGAAATGTCCATTTGGCTGATTCGCCTGCAAGAAAAACAAACCCTGAAAACCGCCACCAATCTACAGTCCAAAACCTGAACTACATTTATTCCACACAAAAAATCTTCAAACTATTTTATTTCCCCTTTCCCTTTTTAATAAAACCATTTTCCCGCAAAGAAAGTTTTTTCGCGTGTCGTTATTCGTTTGAGTTATTGATAATAAAAATAAGTCGGAAATGTCATCTAAGTGACGCAGGATTTTCATAAAGCAGAAGTAACCTCCACAGCCGAGACATTGTGCTCATCGCCAAATGAACAATACCTAACCGTGGAGATTACCCGATGAATAATAGTTCAGAACTGTTGGAAATCACAAACGCTTTACCGGTAGAACCTATCGTTAACCGCCGTGATTTTATTAAAGGCGGTGCCGCCGGTGCTGCGGCCATTTCGCTCGCCGCTATGGCGAATTCTGCCAGTGCTTTTACCAGCGACTACGGTCCTGTTGCACCGGTTGCTGATGAAGTAACCGGTTTGCCGTTGTTGCAATTGCCGGAAGGTTTTACATATTGGTCTTACGGCTGGACCGGCATGATCATGAAAGACGGCACTCCAACCCCGGGTGTTCACGACGGTATGGGTGTGGTTGCCGCGCAAGGTAACACCATCGCGCTGGTCCGTAATCACGAAGTGCGCGGCGCAGGCACCGCCGTAAAATCACCGGCAATGTATAACCCGAGCGCTGGTGGTGGCTGCAGCAATTTATTGTTCGATGCGTTGAATGGACGTTGGTTGGCGTCGTACATGAGTATCAGCGGAACCTCCACAAACTGCGCCGGTGGTATCACG
>DATJLH010000286.1:0-3824 GCA_035490615.1 Cellvibrio sp. | reverse complement strand
GATGAGCAGCATCAACCCGGTATTTTTATTGCCCGCCACCCTGGCAGAAGACGCCGACACTATCGCGGAAAATTTTGTCAGCTCGCTGACCCTGGGTGCCGGGCAATTTTGCACCAATCCCGGCTTGGTCATCGGTATCCGGAGTGAGGCGCTGGAGCGTTTTATCTACACGGCCGGCCGGTGCATTGAACAGTCCTGCAATCAAACGATGCTGTCCTGCGGTATTTATAAAAACTATATCGAGCGGGTGCAATCACTCGCGCAGCGCCCACGGGTTAAACAGATTGCTCAAGGTCAACAAGCGGAAAAAAACAATCAGGCCAGAGCAACATTATTCAGCACCAGCGCGAAAGCCTTTCTGGCAGACGAGGTGATGAGCCAGGAAATTTTTGGCGCGAGCAGCTTAATTGTGCAATGCAAGGATGAAATGGAGATGCTGCATCTGGTTACGCATCTTGAAGGCCAGTTAACCGCAACCATTTATGCACGCCACGCGCAAGACAACGCCTTGGCAAAAAAATTATTAACGGAGCTGGAACTCAAAGCCGGTCGCGTTTTATTTAATGGTTTTCCAACCGGAGTGGAAGTCTGTCATGCCATGGTTCACGGCGGACCTTTCCCCGCCACAACGGATAGCCGCACCACCTCCGTCGGTGCTGCGGCGATTCAACGCTTCTTGCGGCCCGTGTGCTATCAGGATGTGCCACCGGAATTCTTACCGGATGCACTGGCAGACAATAATCCGTTACATATCCGCCAGCACCTGCGCTGATTTAAGCTTTGCGTAGACCCAGGACACCTTCGGCATAAGGCTGAGCGCGCTGGAAGGCAAGATAATGATTCAGGTTGGCGTGTTGCTTGTTGATGCAGAACGGCTCAGGCAGTTGATCAATGTAGTCCAGCATCGGTATTAAATACGCATCACATAAGGTGAATTGCCCTGCGATAGCAAAATGCGCATCACCAATTGTCTCAGCGAGCCATTGCATAGCGTGTTGTGCGGCGGGAAGATTTTCTTTCACTCGCTCTATTCGAACATTGCCTTGCTCACCCTTGGGGAAAGCAAATTCGAGCAGCAAATTCTTGACCAGATGCTGGTGCGCATACAGCGAAATCATCCCCGCCAACGCCAGAATCTTTGCCTGCATTTCAGTCGCACCCGGCAAAAAACTGGGCCCCGGTTTGTGTTCCAGATAAAACGCAATGGCCATGGTTTCCGGCAGCACGAGATTCCCATCAATCAACACCGGTAGTTTCCTGAATGGGTGCAGCCTCGCATGCTCATCGCCGAACAGAGGAATGTCTTCACCATAAGGCGCGCGAGTCACCTCATACGCCAGACCTTTGAATTGGCACAACAGGCGAACCGAGCGCAAAAAATAGGAAAATTCCGGGCCGTACAGTTTCAATATGGACATAGTGCTCTCCCAGCAAAAAAGATAGGTGACGAGGCACCCATTTAAGAGGCACAATAAAATATGTTCAAGAACATATTGTAAACCTTGGCATACTGCCGCCCGTTACCGCTGTGGAGTTCATACCTTGCCCTGGAATGCCGAACATAAAAGCCAATCCCGCGACCGCATCCTGTCATCCGCCGCACAACTTTTTAGCCATCATGGTTTCGATGCAGTCTCTATCGACGACGTCATGGCTCATGCCGGATTAACACGGGGAGCTTTTTATGCACACTTCAAATCCAAGTCGGACATGTATCACCAATCCATGGTGGCCGGCGCGCTCCTGTCCCGCGACAGGATTTGCCATGACAATCCGGCCAAAGCATCAGACCTGGCTGAGCGATACCTGGAGATCGGCCGCCACGAACGCGCGGACCGCTACTGCCCGCTCGCGTTTCTAGTGACGGATATAGGGCATCGTGAGCCCAAGGTGAAGACCACTTATACTCACATCCTTACCAGGTATCAGGCGATGTTGGTTGGACTGGGGCTCTCGGAAGAAAATGCGATTAAAGCCAGCGTGATGTTAATTGGTGGATTGGCGCTTTCACGCGCGGTGGTTGATGATGAATTGAAGAATAAAATTTTGGATGCTTGTTTTGAGCAAGTAAAGGATTTAGAGAATGAAGCTTAATTATTTGCAAAAGCGCTTAACAGTTCAGAAGCTGCACTTTTTGAGAACACTTGAATTCTGCACAATGTGAGTTTGGCGTTGGGCCCTTTGTTTCGAAACCCTCAAGTCATGGATGACTTGAGGGAGCTACAAGGATGTATGCATGCGTTTTCGAAACAAAGGGCCCAATGACAAACGGGCTACGAAGCACTCTGAACCATGCTACTTCCAATCCAACTGCCCATTCACCCGCTGACCGTTGATCTGCACATTATCGAAGACCAGATTGTCGACATTGTCGATCACGAATAACTCATCCGCTTTTTTAATAGTAATATTTCTCAAGGTTACATCTTGCAGCGGAAATCCTTTGGGTGCATTTGCTTTAAATACCAACCCCGTCTCACCGACGGTAATATCTTCAAACACGATATCGCGATAAATGGACGGGAAATTACCGCCCATGGCGCCGGCAGCGTAGGTTAATTCAAACCAGAAAAGCTGCCCGGTTTTTTCGATATCCATATTACGCACCCGCACATGCTCGACCACACCGCCACGATCCAGGTTAGCTTTAAAACGTACCGCCGCCGAACCGTTGCGATAAATGTTATCGGAGAAAAATACATGGCGAATGCCGCCGGACATTTCGCTGCCTAACGCAATGCCATCCTCACCCGCCATGTCATTGTTGCGCACAACAATATTTTCACTGGGGCGCGCGACTTTGCGCCCGTCGTAATCGCGGCCGGACTTCACCACTACGGCATCGTCGCCGGTTTTGAAGCGGTTGTTTTCGATTAATACATAGCGACTCGAATCCACATCAACCCCGTCGTTATTGGGGAACATGCTGTCCACTTTTACGCCGCGCATAATCGCGTGGTCGGTATACACCAGATGATTCACCCAGAACGGTGAGTTGGTAACGGTGTAATCCTGCAACAACACGCGCTGCGCGTCGATAAATTGAATCATGCTTGGCCGCAGAAAATGCCCCTTATGAAACTGCCGTTTCTCCAACGGCACACCATCAATACCCATCCGCCGCAACGCGGTCATATCATCGCCCTGCCGCTTGTGCCACGCGTGAAAATCGCTGTTTTTATTGCCATCGATCACACCCGTTCCGGTAATCGCCACATCCGTTACTTTATGGGCATAAATCAGCGGCGAATAACCATACATCTCCGTCCCCTCCCACCGCGTAAACACCGCCGGCAGGTAATCCTCATGATCCGCACTGAACAACAAAGTCGCCCCTTCTGCCACATGTAAATTGACATGGCTCTTCAAATGAATCGGCCCCTTACTCAACCAGGTCCCTTTAGGAATCACAACCCGACCACCACCTTTCGCGCTCGCCTGGTTAATCGCCTCAAGAATCGCCGGACGCGCATCTTTCCGCCCACCACTCGCCGCCCCGAAATCCGTAATCAGATAATCATCACCCCCAATCACCGGCGGCTCAATCGCCTGCACAATCGCCGCCGCCATATTCCAGTCTGCCTGCGTATCGACAGCGCTTGCTGTTTGCACAGCTGATACAGCGACAAAAAATAGGAAAATTTTTATTGAACCCAGGAAAGTTGATTTCATTTTGGTTTCTCTCGTTTTTTTAATTTAACTCGACGCAGTTTAAAAATTGTTACTCGCAAAATGGCACGGAGGCGTGTACCGCGAGAGAGTCTGAAACCCTCAAGTCAGGGACGACTTGAGGGAGCTACACGGACGTATACATGCGTTTCAGA
>DATJLH010000285.1:0-24914 GCA_035490615.1 Cellvibrio sp. | reverse complement strand
TGTATGTATTAATCGGCCGTGCCACGTTTTCGGCGGCCATGAGTAACGCAGTTCAGTATCGACAGATTCTCAATGCCACGCTGGTTGGTGAACCCACAGGCGCCAATCCCGTGGGCTATCAGGATGCAGACACATTTACGCTACCCAATTCAGGCTGGGTTGTCATGCATTCCAAACGCTTATATCGCTTTCAGGAAATATCAACAGAGGGAGTGGAGCCGGATATTTTCATTGCGCCAGAGTTGGAATCCTTAAAGCAAGGAAAAGATCTTCAACTTGAATGGATTATAAAAAATATCCGCGCCCATTAAACCAGGAGCTATCCCAAATAGCGCTAACAGCTGTTACGCGCAGCTAAACATCATACATACCGCGGGCGCAGCGGAAGAAGGATTCTTCGGAGTTTGATTGAGTTTTTTGAGGATTCTATCTGGGCGGGGATGACGGAGTCAGGTGCGGGACACGCCGTGAATACGTCCCTGTAGGCTCGACACCGGCATCCCTGCCGGTGACGGTCCCGCACCTGACTCCGCCATCCCCGCTGTGCCATCCGATTTAATTCTGTTCGTTAAATTTGAATATCTTTGCCTAAAATTTTCCACCAAAGCTCGCAAGCGGTGTTCGGTTGGGTTACGCCAACCATCGTCGGCATGGACGACCCACATGGATGTGGGAAGTTTCCCGAAGCGCCGGGAGCGCGTAGGGATGCCGACGCTGAGCCTACAGGGACGTATTCACGGCGTGTTGGCGTAACCTAACCGAATACCGCTCACACCAAAGTTTAAACATTTATTCGCAAGTAAGTTTGCTATCCGAGTTCAACAGCATCTGCTGTAAATACCTACCTTCCCGCACATTATCAATATAAATAGTCTCTACCCGCTCATCGCGCGCGCGCAAAATACCGATTTGGGTAAACATACTTTCATCCGCCGCGTAGAGTGTTTTGAAAAACTGTTTTCCCATATCCTCACCATCCAGCCAGACTTGGGCGAAGCCTTTTTGGGCATCGGTTGACCAGCCGATATGCAGCACCACGTCGTGCCATACGCCGGCGGATGCAAAGCCTGGTTTTACCCAAAAAGGAGAATCCGCTGCGCTTTCCTGGAAGCTGAAGTCCTGGCCGATGATATTGAAGCGCAGCATTTGTCGATAACTTTTATCGGATTCCCAATAGCCGATTTCGTGTTTGTGTTCTGATAAAGGTTGCGGCAGATAAAAGCTCCAGCCAAAGAAGGTTTCCTGCCCTTCGCCGATGCGCTCAGTAGAGGGTTTGTAGCTGAACTCCGTGCGATTCAGGTTTTCGTTGCCATGCCACAACATGTCCGGTTCGCCGGTAATTACCGCGCGCCCGGCATAGCGGCCTTCGTAGACGCAATCCTCCTGAACCGATAGCCCCTGTGGATTCAGCAGATAATTCCATTGTGACAAATCGCCCGTTTCAAAATCACCTTGCCACAATAGGGGTTGGCGGGTTGCACAACCTGTGATGATCAGGGTAAAGCATAAAAGGGTGATGATTCTGTTCATAGGCGGCCCTGCGTTAATGACGTTGAGAGTGAATAGACCTCTTCTCATTCAGTGAGAAAAATGAATGTTATTTTTTGCAACCAATCAAACTGTGATACCCGTCGCGAAGCGATGGTGGTCTGCCCGATAGCGGGTAAAAAAATCTCTTTAGATGCAGGAAGTGGGAAAAATTTCTCTGCCTATCCATGCCTTTTTATACAAAGTGGGACGAGATAGCCCACGATGGCTTGTATGCTCTGAACCTGGCATTGGATTAATAATTGAACTTGCCGTAATACCGGTTCGTTGTCGACATCATACTAGTATCCTGGATTCTATTTCTTTTATGTAAACAAGCCGTCAGGCGGACTTTATACCACTCCAGGACGCCTTGGCCAGCCCGTCGGAAAAGGCTCCGGCAAAGACCTGCCATGGAGCGAATAGCCGCGTCAGTGAGCATAGAAGGGTTAAATTGTGTAAAAACGGGTCATCCAGCGTACTTATTGCGGGCATCCGCATTGTGCATCCCCAGCCGGAACCTTTACATTAACGCGGGTCTTATGCTGATGCTATTTGGTAGCACGGATTCTCCGACGAGCTTCACGAGCAGACAGTGCTTTGAAGCGAGTCGTTGTAGGCAGATTATTTACAGCTGGTTCACCATGGCGCTGGCCTGCTGCTGACAATCAATAATAATGGATCGGCGCGGCATCTTCTGAAACGGTAAAATCTGCGCGGTAAACCTACCCCTTGTGACATTTATCCCGGCGGTTGTTGATGTACATCATTCACTTGCAAGCTATCCAATCCTTATTGGACGATATCCTTCATCCGCGCTTGAGTCCGCAGGCCATCGCCTATTGTCGCAAGGGTATTGCGCAAGAAGTGCCGCTGGATTATCCGGCGTTTAATCGATTAATTGCGATGGCAAGTCGCCATGCCCGCCGGCATCCGCTGAACCTGTCCGATGATGAGCAATTGCAGATCCGTAACACCATGCCGGGTTGGGATCTTGCACGGTGGAACCTGCTGGAGTTATTGCGTGTAAGATTAATCATCGCGCAACAAAATCTTGCCGAAAACGCCTTTGCGGAGATACTGATTCAAGCGTTTCAATTCGCTGATGAAGGTGAAGCCTGCGCTTTTTATAAAGCAATTCCCCTGTTGCCTGCACCCGAGCGTTTTCTTTGGCATATGAAGGAAGCCTGCCGCTCCAACATGCGCTCGATTGTGTGGGCGGCCGGTTGCGATAATCCCTTTCCCGTGACTTACTTTGACGATATCGCCTGGCGACAACTGGTGATGAAAGCGTTATTTATCGAGATTCCTCTGGCGCACATTTATCATCTTGAGCACCGGCTATCTGCCGCACTGGCGAATATGGCAAACGATTATATTGCCGAGCGTACCAGTGCCGGACGCAGCATTCCCACGGATATAAAACTAATACTGGGCGACTAAGCCACTGCCCGCTGTCATGGATAACGACAAAAAACCCGGCACATTTTTTTGCCGGAGCCACTTATTGCATCGCCTATTGCTTCGAGGATAACACCATGATGTTTTTTGATCCGCATATTCATATGTCCAGCCGCACCACCGATGATTACCAGGCCATGGCCGCTGCAGGTATCCGCGCCGTGATTGAACCCGCCTTCTGGATGGGTCAACCGCGCACTAACCTCGGCAGCTTTATTGATTACTTCTCCAGCCTTGTCGGTTGGGAAAAATTTCGCGCAAGCCAATTTGGTATCGCGCATTATTGTGCGATGGGGTTAAACTCCAAAGAAGCAAACGATGAAGGACTGGCGCGCGAGGTGCTGGATATCCTGCCGCAGTTTGCCTTGAAAGAAAGCGTCGTCGCCATTGGCGAAATCGGCTACGACGAAATCACTCCCGCTGAAGATTTTGCTTACCAGTGGCAGCTCAAATTCGCCTGCGACCACGACATGGTGGTGATGGTGCATACGCCCCACCGCGACAAAAAGAATGGCGTGTTGCGTTCGCTGGATGTGGCAGCGGAGATGGGTGTCCCCATGCACAAAGTCGTCATTGATCACAACAACGAAGAAACCGTGCGCGCGGTGCTGGATCGCGGTGCCTGGGCAGCCTTTACGATTTATCCCAACACCAAGATGGGCTCCGAGCGCATGGTAGAAATCGTGCGCGAGTATGGGCCCGAGCGCATCATTGTGGATAGTTCCGCGGACTGGGGCGTGAGCGATCCGTTATCCGTTCCCAAAACAGCCAAACTTATGCTTGAGCGCGGGATTGATCCGCAAGCAGTTCGACTCACCACCTGGCAAAACGCACTCGATGCCTATGCGCAATCAGGCCAGATTGATATCGAGCAATTGCTGGCAGCGCCGGCCATTGATCAGCGCGCACTCTTCAGCGATAACTCGGTATTGCGTGGCCAGGCACCGCTGGTACTCGATCCGGTTAAAAATTAATGCTGTGACGTTTCCGGCTTTTTAAGCATATATTTAGCGGGAGCACTTATGCATCTCATCAACCAACAGTTCTCAGTCACCTATGAATTTTCCGTGTGTTTTACGCGCGATACCTTTGCGCCGGAGAATATGGCGTTACATGATTTAATTGCAGCCGCCGGCAACAACACCCATAAAGTTCAACCGGTTATCGACAGCCAGGTGCTTGCAGATCATCCCGAGCTGATCGACGCTATCGCCCTCTATGGTGATATTCATGGCGATACCATTGCGTTTGAAGAACCCTTTATTGTGCGCGGCGGCGAGATCTGTAAAAACGATCCGACCGAAGTTGACGAATTCCTGCGCCTGACACAGGAACGCAAGATTTGTCGCCACAGTTTTGTGCTGGTGATTGGCGGCGGCTCGGTTATTGACGCCATGGGTTATGCCGCTGCCATTGCGCATCGTGGCATACGCCTGATCCGTATGCCGACCACCGTGCTCGGTCAAAACGATGCGGGTGTGGGTGTAAAAAATGCCATCAATTACCGCAACCGCAAAAATTATGTCGGCACTTTTGCGCCGCCTTATGCCGTGTTGAATGACTTTGATTTTCTTCACAGCCTGGCACCGCGGGATCAGCGCGCGGGCATTGCGGAGGCGGTGAAGGTCTCGCTTATTCGTGACGGCGAATTTTTTGCCTGGCTGGAAAATCACTGCGCGCAACTCGCGCGTTTTGAAGACGCGGCCGTGGAGCACATGATTATTCGATGCGCCGAGTTACATGTACGCCACATTGGTACCGGCGGTGATCCTTTTGAACGCGGCTCTGCGCGGCCACTGGATTTCGGCCACTGGTCCGCTCACCGTCTGGAAGAAATTTCCCATATTCAATTTCCGCAAGACGAGTTGCGTCATGGCGAAGCGGTGGCCATCGGTATTGCCCTGGATTCTCACTATTCCCATCAGATGGGCTTTATCGATGAAGCGACGCTGACGCGCATCATCAACACCCTGCGGGGCATAGGCTTCAGCTTATATCACCCGGCGCTGGAGCAGCTCAACATTTCCCAGGCGTTAGCGGGATTCCGCGAGCATCTTGGTGGAGCCTTGTGCATCACCCTGTTAACCGGTGCGGGTTCTGCGAAAGAAGTGAGCGAAATTGATGAGGCGGTCATGGCGCAATGCGTCCAGCGGTTGCGCGGTTATCAATAAACACCGATAAACGCGAGCCAGCGGCGTGATTTCATCCTCACCGATTAATCGTCGCGCCTTACTATTGAGAGCCAGCCGATGAAATCTGAATTAACTTACTGCACGAATATCCATCCCGGTGAGTCCTGGGCCGATGTGATGGCAAATTTGAATGGCCATGCGCTGGCAGTAAAAGCGGCTGTGTCCGCTGATGAAAAGTTTCCCTTGGGCCTGCGTATTTCTTATCAGGCCGCCAGCGAAATTACACCTGCGGATATCGCTGACTTTAGGCGCTGGTGTGACGTGCACGATTGTTACTTGCTAACCATCAACGGTTTTCCGTTCGGAACCTTTCACAATCAACCGGTGAAAGAAAAAGTCTACGAGCCGGATTGGCGCAGCCGCGCGCGCGTTGATTACACCAAACGCCTCGCGGACCTCGCTGTCGCCTTGAGTACTCGCACCGCACCCTTATCCATATCCACCGTGCCGGTGGCTTATAAGCCAGTATTTTCCGAGGCGGACTGGCCCATCGTTTATCAACATATTGTCGAAGTATTGCAACACCTGCAGCACATTCATCAAATGACAGGCATCACCATTCGCCTGGCGTTCGAACCCGAACCCTGTTGCGTGCTGGAGACGATTGATGAGACGGTAGATTTTTTTGCGCAGTTGGCTTTACCGGAAAACCTCACGCCCTTCGTAGGCATTTGTTTTGATGCTTGCCATCAGGCCGTTGAGTTTGAAGACCCGGCACAATGCCTGCAAAAACTGGCGCAAGCGGATATCGCCATCGCGAAGGTGCAAGTCTCCAGCGCCTTGCGCGCGCGCGGCGATGAAATTTCTGCGCTGATAGATTTTGATGAACCGGTTTATTTACATCAGGCGGTGGTTCGCCAAGGTGCCAATCAACCGCTGCATCGCTTTACGGATTTACCCGCCTTGTCGGCGTTTCTCGACCGCGCGCCGCAACCGGAAGAATGCCGCGTGCATTTCCATGTGCCTATCTTTATAGATCACCTGGGTGTATGCGGAACCACACGGTTTTTTCTCGAACAATTACTGCCCCTGTTATCACCGGATATTCCCCTTGAAGTAGAAACCTACAGCTTCAAAGCCCTGCCTGAACATCTGCGTAGCGGTACTCTGGAAGAATCCATCTGCCGTGAATTACAGTGGGTGCAAACCCGGTTAGGAAAATAAATTATGCATAACACTGTGGTGATCGACGTTGTGGGTTTGACACGCGCATTGATTGGCGAATACACCCCCAACCTGCAGCATTTTTTGAACGCGCATAGCAGCGCCAATATCGAACCGGTTATTCCCGCCGTTACCTGCACGGCACAATCCACTTACCTGACTGGTAAACTGCCACGCGACCACGGCATTGTGGGCAATGGCTGGTATTTTCGCGAATTGAACGAAGTCTGGTTATGGCGGCAGAGTAACAAGCTCGTGGAAGCGCCCAAGGTCTGGCATATGGCCAAAGCGCGCGACCCATCGTTCACCTGCGCCAATACCTTTTGGTGGTATGCCATGGCCACCGATGCCGACATCACGCTGACGCCGCGACCGTTATATCTGGCTGATGGTCGCAAGCTGCCCGACTGCTACAGCTATCCCCTGGATGTTCGCGAAGCGCTGGAAACCAAACTGGGTAAATTTCCGTTGTTTCAATTCTGGGGGCCGGCAACACATATCAAATCCACCGAATGGATTGCGGATGCGGCCATTTATGTAGAAGAACATTACCAACCCAGTTTGCAGTTGGTGTATCTGCCGCACCTGGATTATTGTTTGCAACGTGTGGGGCCTGAAGGCGATATCGCGCAGGACTTGCGCGATATCGACCGAGTGGTTGGAAAATTACTGGATTTTTTCCAGCAGCGCGGACATCGCATTCTGTTGTTATCTGAATATGGCATTGTGCCCGTCTCCCACCCGATTCATCCCAACCGCATCTTGCGCGACGCGGGCATGCTCTCGTTAAAAGTCGATCTGGGGCGTGAGTATCTTGATCATGCCAGTTGTGCTGCTTTTGCCGTAAGCGATCATCAGATTTGCCACGTGTATGTGCAACAGCCAGAAAAAATTCCTGAGGTTAAAGCGCTATTTGAAAAGCAACCGGGTATTGCGCGTGTACTCGATGACGCAGGCAAACGTGAGCTGGGCCTTGATCATCCGCGCTCCGGTGAACTGGTGCTGCTGGCGGAAGAGAATGCCTGGTTTACCTATTATTATTGGCAGGAAGAAACCCGTGCGCCGGACTTTGCCCGATGCGTGGAGATTCATAAAAAGCCGGGCTACGATCCCTGCGAATTATTCCTGGACCCACGCCTGCGTTTTCCAAAATTGTCGGTCGGCGCGCGCATTGCGAAAAAAATCGCCGGATTCCGTTATGTGATGGATGTGATTGCGACTGATCCTTATCTGGTCAAAGGGCAACACGGTGTGTCCTCATCCTCGCCCCACGCGCAACCGGTGTTGATCAGTAATTACGGCACAAACATGCCCGCAAAAATAGCGGCAACGGATGTGTGTGAATTAATCCTGCAACATCTTTTTGAAGAATAGAGTTCATCATGGTTAAAACGTTTCTTACTTTGTGCCGCGTGAGTAATTTGCCAACCGTCTGGATGAATGTGCTCACCGCTGCGCTATTGGTTGGCCAGGCATACAACCTGCCGCTTGAGCCGGGTACCCTTGTGTTATTGATGCTGTCACTGTCACTGTTTTATATGGGCGGCATGAGCTTCAATGACTATATGGATCGCCATTGGGATGCCCAGCACCAAACCTTTCGCCCGATTCCGTCCGGAAAAATCAGCGCTAAGACCGCGTTAGTTATTTCTCTTGCACTGTTCAGCGCTGCGCAGGTTTTATTGTTGTTTGCACCGCAAGTCAGCGGCTTTTATGTGGGCTTTTTATTACTCGCCGTTATCGTCGCTTACGACGCAATCCACAAGGCAACCCCCTTAAGCGTGATCGTAATGGCATCCGCCCGGCTGTTGGTCTTTGCAGTCACCGCCTATGCACTGACGCAAGAATGGGTCACGGTGATCTGGATCGCCGGTGGGCTACAGTTTATTTACACGCTGCTGGTAACCGTGGTCGCGCGGTATGAACACCGGCGCCAACAGAATTACAGTATTCCCTTGATCCCTTTGATGATCGCTGGCATGGCCATCCTGGATGGACTGGTTCTCGCGGTGCTGGTAAATCCCTGGTGGATTTTCATCGGCCTGGTGGCCGCCGCGATGACCCGATTCGGGCAGAAATATGTGAGAGGGGATTGAACAAACAAAAACGCCAGAAGTGATTGCTTCTGGCGTTTCTTTTGGGGAGTTTATTGACCGGCTTTTAACATC
Organism: Cellvibrio sp.; assembly: GCA_035490615.1. GTDB lineage: Bacteria > Pseudomonadota > Gammaproteobacteria > Pseudomonadales > Cellvibrionaceae > Cellvibrio. The sequence goes on along the minus strand of DATJLH010000285.1, from coordinate 16,402 downwards.
TGCCAGTATTTTTCATACACCAGCACGGTATCGCCCAGGTCCTGGTGGAAACTGCCGCGATCTATGTCAGCCTTGTCCGGAAAAACGATCTTGTTATTGCGCAGCTTTTCATCCAGCAACGCAATGGCGGGAATATTCGGTGCCGCGTAACCCAGCTCCTCAATTGCCGCTTTACCGCTCTCTGCACGCAGCATAAAGTCGATAAATTTGTGCGCATTCTCTACGTTAGCTGCGCCCTTGGGAATCACAAAACTGTCGACCCACAACACCGCACCCTCTTCCGGGTAAATGTATGTCAGGTTCGGCAATTCTTCCTGGGCCATATAGGCTTCACCATTCCAGATCGCACCAATGCTCACTTCACCTTTAATCAGCGGTGATTTGGGCGAGTCGGAGTTGATCATCTTGATGCTCGGCCACAGCGCTTTTAATTTTTCGTAAGCTGCACGAATTTCGTCTTCATTGGTGCTATTGTTTTCAAAACCCGCTACGCGCAGCCCCACGTAAAAGTTATCGCGCACATCGTCCATCACCATCAGTTTGCCCGCGTATTCCGGCTTCCACAGGTCGGCCCACTTGGTGATCTGGCTCGCGTCTACCTCATCGCCATTCACCGCAATAGAGGTACTGCCCCACAAATAAGGCACGCTGTAACTGTTATCGGGATCATAGGGTTTGTTCAGCAGTGAGGGGTCGAGGTTGGCGTAGTTGCTGAGTAATTCTTTGTTGATCGGTTGAATCAAACCTTCTTTGCGCATCTTCTCCACATAGAAGGTGGAGGGCACTGCAAGGTCATAACCCTTGCCGTCCAGCAATTTCAATTTGGAATACATGGCCTCATTACTTTCGTAAGTTGCGTACTCCACCTGAATGCCGGTTTCTTTGGTGAAAGCCTGCAAGACATCTTCCGGAATATATTCGGTCCAGTTGTAGATGACGACTTTTTCGTCGGACTTCGGTGCCGCATCAGCCGTGCCGGCCTCGCTGTCGGATTTATCGCTACAACCGCTGAGTATCCAGGCTACGGCGATGGCAAATGCCCACATTTTTTTCATCTTAGCGTTCCTCACGTAAAAGAAGTTGGGAAATGATGACCAATACCAGGGACACAACCAACAGCAGTGTCGAGATGGCATTTACCTCCGGTGAAACACCGACGCGCACCATGGAATATACCTTGAGCGGTAGTATTTCATAGCCGGGGCCGGTGACGAATGCGCTCACAATCACGTCATCCAATGACAGCGTGAAGCTTAATAACCATCCTGATGCCACTGCAGGAATCGCCAGCGGCAAAATAATTTTCCAGAAGACGCGGCTTTCAGACGCGCCGAGATCGCGCGCGGCTTCCAGCATCTTGACATCAAAACCGCGCAAACGCGAATACACGGCAATAATCACAAAGGGCAAACAAAAGGTGATGTGCGCTAACAGCAAGGAAATAAAGCCTAACTCGATGCCGATGGCGATAAAGATAATCAGCAGCGAAATCGCCATCACGATATCCGGCGTCAGCATACTGACGAACACCATGGAAGATAAAGCCGCCTTGCCGCGAAATTGGTAGCGATAAAGCGCAACGGCACCCAGTGTACCGATGATGGTCGCAACGGTGGCGGCCGCCACGGCGATGGTCAGTGAATGGGTGGCGGCAGTCATCAAGCTTTCATTGGCCAACAACCGCTCATACCACTTCAGCGTAAACCCTTGCCAACTGGTACCGTAACGCGAGCCGTTGAAGGAGTTCACCACCAACACGCCGATCGGCAGGTAGATAAAAAATAACACCAGGCCCAGGAAGCTGAATCTAAAAGTCCGAGTCATTGATGCCTCCCTGACGACTGACAAATTTCGCCGCACGGAAATACAACCACAGCATGAAGCCGAGCAGGACAATCAACAACACACTCAGCGCGGAGCCGAAGGGCCAATCGCGGGTGTTGAGGAATTGGGTTTTGATCACGTTGCCGAGCAACAGGTTTTTACCGCCGAGCAAATCAGAGATATAGAACATGCCCATTGCCGGCAATAACACCATCAAACAACCGGCTACAATACCGGGCGACGTCAGCGGCACCGTGATGCGCCAGAAACGATGGAAAGCGCCGGCGCCCAAATCTTTGGCTGCATGCAACAAGCGTACATCGAGTTTTTCCAGCGCGGAGAACAATGGCAGCACCATAAAAGGCAGCAGGATGTAACTCAACCCGAGCACCACTGCAAACTTGGTGTACAAGAGCTGCAGCGGCTTTTCAATCACGCCCACCCACAACAGCAGGTTATTGATCAACCCCTTGTTGCCGAGGATAAATTGCAGCGCGTAGGTGCGCACCAGGGAATTGGTCCAGAACGGCAGGATCACGAGAAATAATAGAATCGGTTGCCAACGCTTGGGTAACTGCGCGATGCACATCGCAAACGGGTAACCGATCAACAAGCACACCACCATCGCCAGCAATGACATGCCCAGCGAATCCAGCAGCACTTGCAGATAAAGAATATCCAGGGTGCGAACGTAGTTCTCCACATTGAATGGCAAGGCCACAGTGTCGACGGTATCGCGGGTCAGCACGCTGGTGATCAATACCAACACGTTGGGCATGAACACAAACAGTGCCAGCCAAACGGTGATAAGGCCGATGGCCCAAAAACGAAACTGACTAATGTGATGCTTCATAGGGCAACACCACTTCCCAACCCGGCACCCATTTCACGGCGACGCTTTGGTTCAGACTGTAATCAAAAGATGGATCATCTTCGTCAAAGAATTCGCTGGTCATCAGCTCAGCACCGGACGGCAGACGAATGATGGAGTCGAGGGTTTTACCTTTGTAATTGCGCTCGACAATTTTACCTGTCAGCGTCTGACTGGTGTGCACATCTTCCAGGTATTCCACGCGCAGATCTTCGGGGCGCAACAATACGTTCACTTTATCGCCCACTTTGAAGTTATGGTCTGCATGGAGGGTCCACTGCATACCTTCTACTTTTACTTCGTATTGGTGGTTACCGTCGATAGCAACAATTTCACCATCCAGTTGGTTGATCTCACCGATAAATTTTGCCACAAACAGGTTGGCCGGCTGCTCATAAATCTCGCGCGGCGTACCCAACTGTTGCACCTTGCCTTTGTGCATGACCACCACACGATCAGACATCGACAACGCTTCTTCCTGATCGTGTGTGACGTACACAAAGGTGATACCCAGCTTGCGTTGCAAGCGCTTCAACTCTACCTGCATCTGTTGGCGGAGTTTGTAATCCAATGCACTGAGGGATTCATCGAGGAGCAACAGTTTGGGGCGATTAACCACGGCGCGCGCGATAGCTACGCGTTGCTGCTGGCCACCGGACAACTGGCTGGGTTTACGCTGGGCAAAATCACCCAGGCGCACCATCTCCAGGGCTTCCATCACACGCGGTTTGATCTCTTCTTTCGGCACCTTGCTCATCTTCAAGCCGAAGGCGACATTGTCAAAGACGGTCATGTGCGGGAAGAGTGCGTAACTCTGGAACACGGTATTAACCGGGCGTTTCTCTGCCGGGATCTTGCTGATTTCCTGCCCCGCCAAATGGATCTCACCGACGTCAGCATCTTCCAGACCGGCGATCATGCGCAGCACAGTGGTTTTACCACAGCCTGACGGCCCCAGGAGGGTAAAGAACTCACCATCGAAGATCGTCAGATCAAAATTATCCAGCACGCGGTTGTCGCCATAGGTTTTCGACAACTGCTTTAGTATCAGCAGGGGACGCGGTTCATTCACCGTGACTGTGCTCCTCTTTATATGTCATTAGGGTCGTGGCAGCGAATCCGGGACAGGTATTCACGACGGTCAGCCACCGTAAAGCGGATAACCCCGACAAACAAGCGGCCAGCCGAGGGGAGTTGACCGGGACGGTCAAGGACTCGTTGCTGGGCGCGGATGCCGCTGGTTTACTCACGAAACGTTTACCGTCTCTTGCTTAGCTGTTCGCGGTAAACCTGCAACGATTTAAGGATGCGGGACATTGGCCATAGGCAAAAGACGGCACATTTTACTCATAGCCCCCCCTAAAAATCCAGCGCCCCGCCGCGCAAAAATTACCCAATGGCATGGGTGCCCCGGTGCAGAGCGCACGCGGGCTGCGAGGGGAAAACCGGATAAAAAATACGCGGGACAAAAACAACTTGGCCCCGCTATTCGCGAGGCCAAAGTATGACAGTTCCTGTGCAGGTGCTCGCCATCAAATGGGGCGGCCACCGTAATCCGGGCTGGGTTTTTTGGGTGGATCTGAGGTTACATTGGGTGGAACTTCATTGATCTTGCCGCCGCGTGCCAAAAACGCTGCAACCTGATCATCGATTTCATCACGTATACGCTGACGGGAAGCGATACTGAAATCTTCGATGACTTCAATGCTGGCAGCCTTGCTGGTGGATGAAAAACTGGCTTCATCACTGTCAAGGACATCAACGTCTTCATCATCCTCTTCGCCTTCGATGGGCTCATCAACATCTTCATCGTTAAGGGGTTCATCAGTAGCCATATTGTCACCTGGAATCTTGAACTGTTGGAGGCACGAAGCCATACCGGTTTTCGGCTGGCCGTTCGCTTCGCCTAATTTATAGCGCAGGCCTGTTTAAACGTCATGCGAAGTGGCTTCTTTTTTTTAGGCTTTTTTTATCTTACCTATTAAAAAGTGGAAATAATTTGGTTATTAACCGCGCTTGCTCCGCAACACACTGTTTTTTCAGCCAGCTGATTAGCACCTGCCACCATCTGTAGCGCGGCAGGAACAAAAAATGAGGGACTTGCGCGTATGACAATCAGACGCAATAGAGAGAGGGTGAAACCGGAATAATTTTCCCCGAGCTGCGTATAATTTGCAGCGCTGCAATAAGTATCGGGGGATTCGTATCACGCCGCTCCTTTCGCCCCACGGGACAGACGGTTTGATACCCGGGGTGCGACTATTATCCCTACACGGGCCGACTCATTTTTCGGGCTATTCTAATGAATGTGAAACCGCTATTGAAATACTTTCCTGAAATTCATCACCTGCCCCAGGACGCCCAGCTTCGCCTGTTGCAGAATGCCCACGATGAGGCGTTCGGGGCGCATAATAAATTGCGTATCTGGCGTAATAACCTGGCAGGTTTTGCTGTATTGATTATTGCTTGTACCTTGGTAATTGCCGTGATTGGCCCCTGGCTGGATTTGCAGGCGAGCACGACCGGCGCTCTGTTGATGCTGATTGTTTTCCCGGTTTTTTTATGGATTCAACAGCGTCGTTATCTGGCCAGGCTGCGGCCGATAGTCGATCAACTCGCCCGCCAACATGCCCGGTAAACAGGCATAAAAAAGCAGCGCACCCGAGGGGTAACGCTGCCGGAGACATCAATGGCAAATAAGCCGTAGACAACGGCTTGTGCATTGAAAGGATTTAAATCGCGTCTGGTCCGGTTTCACCGGTACGGATACGAATAATTTCTTCAAGCGGCGTGATAAAGATTTTACCGTCACCAATCTTGCCGGTTTGGGCCGCCTTGGTGATGGCTTCGACCGCTTGCTCAACCATGGAATCATCCACCGCCAACTCGATCTTCACCTTGGGTAAAAAATCAACCACGTATTCAGCACCGCGGTACAGTTCAGTGTGGCCTTTCTGGCGACCGAACCCTTTGACTTCAGTCACGGTCATGCCTTGTACGCCGACCTCTGACAGTGCGGTGCGCACATCGTCAAGTTTGAATGGTTTTACTACAGCAGTAATCAGTTTCATTGTGGGTTCCTTTGCTTGTCTCGTGCTTGTCTCGCTTGTCGCTTGCCCGCTTATCGCCTGGATTTTTTATTCATCTGATTGGCCACAGCCGTTGGGTTGAGAACCCGGAAACGTCAGTGAAGTTCCGTTACGATACACGCAACGCCCGTGAAAATCATCAGTCCGCCAGGAGCAAGTTTACTGCAAGATTACGGCTTTGCTATCCATCGCCCGATATTTACCGGGCGATGGGCCAGAGAGAGTCTTACTTGTGCGTAAACTCAGGGTAGGCTTCCATACCACATTCAGCGATATCCACACCTTCGAACTCTTCTTCTTCGGATACACGGATACCGATAACCAGCTTGATGATGAACCAGACAACGAAGCTGGCAATAAACACCCACGCAAAGATTACCGCAGCACCGATAAGTTGACCCAGGAAGGTGGTGCCTTCAGAGGTGAAGGGTACAACGAGCAATCCGAACAGACCAACTACGCCGTGCACCGAAATGGCACCTACCGGGTCGTCAATCTTCAGCTTGTCCAACCCGATGATCGAGAAGACAACAATGATGCCCGCAACGATTCCGATTATGGTTGCAGCCATAGCGCTGGGCGAGTCAGGGCTCGCAGTGATAGCAACAAGGCCAGCCAAAGCACCATTCAGGGCCATGGTTAAATCTGCTTTGCCAAACAGGATACGAGCAACCATCAAAGCACCAACCAGACCGCCGGCAGCCGCTGCGTTAGTGTTCAGGAACACCATCGCCACAGCGTTGGCATTTCCGATATCGCCAAGTTTCAACACAGAGCCACCGTTGAAGCCGAACCAACCCATCCACAGGATGAAGGTTCCCAAGGTAGCCAGGGGCAGGTTAGCACCGGTGATTGCGTGCACTTCGCCGTTGGGGCCGTATTTGCCTTTTCGAGCTCCCAAAAGGATTACACCTGCCAATGCCGCCGTGGCGCCAGCGAGGTGAACGATTCCCGAGCCCGCGAAGTCCTTGAAGCCAAACTGGTCATCGAGGTTCAAGCCGAATTTGCCTTCCGCACCCCAGGTCCAGGAGCCTTCCATCGGATAGATGAAGCCGGTCATGACCACAGCGAACAGCAGGAATGCCCACAGCTTCATGCGCTCAGCTACCGCACCAGACACGATCGACATGGCGGTAGCTACGAAGACTACCTGAAAGAAGAAGTCAGACGCGGAAGAGTAGATTGCGCCACCGGTGAAACCGCCCTCTCGCTCGGCAAACTCGCCAAGCTTGGCGGTCACATCAACCTCCTGTATACCGGTCAGGAAGACATCGCCGCCGTACATAATGGCGTAACCACACACCATGTACATGATGCACGCTATCGCATACAGCGCGACGTTTTTAGTCAAAATTTCCGTGGTGTTCTTGGCGCGTACCAAGCCTGACTCCAGCATGGCGAAGCCGGCGGCCATCCACATAACCAGTGCGCCGCACACCAGGAAGTAAAAGGTGTCCATGGCGTACTGAAGATGATAAATATTCTCTTCCATTGCTCATTCCCCGATCTTAAAGTTGTTAAATTTAAAGTGCTTGTTCGCCTGTTTCGCCGGTACGTATGCGCACGACCTGCTCCAGGGTTGATACAAAGATTTTGCCGTCACCGATCTTGCTGCTGTTCGCGGCTTTAGTGATGGCTTCCACCACCGCGTCCAGCTCCGTCTCGGCAACGGCAATCTCAATCTTGGTCTTGGGCAGGAAATCGACCACGTATTCTGCGCCGCGATAGAGTTCTGAGTGCCCCTTTTGCCGACCAAAACCTTTTACTTCGGTTACCGTCATACCGTGCACGCCGATGTCGGAAAGCGCTTCGCGTACCACATCGAGCTTGAACGGCTTGATAATCGCTGTTACCAGTTTCATCGATCTGCTCCTAAAAAAATCCCCGCACTGACGTGCGGGAAACACCGGAAATACATGACCCGGTTGCCAATCGACAGCGGCCATCAGTGCCGTAACCAACACACAACTGCTGTGTTTATTGCCTTTCTGGTGTCTCCATCTGGCGTCGATTTACACCGCAACGCGAGGTGTTGTGGTAAAGGCAACAGCCAATACCTTTAACTGTGTCTTCAAATGGAACTTTGCATAGAGCAGGCCAATACAAAAAAAACTTTGTATTTCAATCAGATAAGGATAAATGCGGGTTAAATCACAGGATTTATGAAGGAAATGCTATTTGGCTCGCACTGTTTTTGTGCCTCCGCCAGAGCGGCGCGCACCGTTTTAGAACATTGGCGGAATTCGGGCATATGAATTTGCCCTTCTCCTCCTGCAGACGTCAGGACAAGCGCAAAAACAGGGAGTAGACTGCACAACTTTGAGCAGCAACCCGAGGCCCGTTCAATGATTACCGACTTCGCTCAGCGCCTGTTACAGGAATTACAGAAAAACCTGCCCCAGATTTCCGCACTCTTGCCCAAGCGTGAATTGCATCTGGCCCTGCAATCGGCACTGGGCCGACTGGATCTGGTAACGCGCGAGGAATTTGATGCACAACAGGCGGTACTGGCGCGCACCCGCGAAAAGCTCGAACAGTTAGAAAAGACACTGGCCGATCTCGAAGCCGGCGCAGGTCATTAAACCCTGGTCGCGAGCCGTTTCATTCGCAACCAGGTTTGTTTATAGTGCACAGCTCTTTTATTCGACATCGCAAGGAATGCCTATGTCATTGGCCATTGTTTACTCCCGCGCAAAACTCGGCATCAATGCCCCACTGGTTACGGTAGAAGTTCACCTCTCCAATGGCTTGCCCAGTCTTTCCATCGTCGGATTACCGGAAACGGCAGTGAAGGAAAGCAAGGACCGGGTGCGCAGCGCCATCCTTAATAGCCACTTTGAATTTCCTGCTCGCCGTATCACTGTCAATCTGGCGCCGGCAGACCTGCCGAAAGAAGGGGGTCGCTATGACCTGCCCATTGCACTCGGCATCCTCGCCGCCTCCGGACAAATTCCCACAGAAAGCCTGACTGCCTATGAATTCCTGGGTGAACTGGCACTGTCCGGCGAGCTTCGCCCAATCACCGCCGCCTTGCCCGCCGCCCTCGCCAGCGGCGATGCCCAACGCCATTTGATCTTACCCACGCCCAATGCCAGTGAAGCCGCACTGAGCCATATCACCCGGGTGTATGGCAGTGATAATTTGCTGCAGGTATGTGCACATTTACATCAGCGGGAATTTTTGTTTCAGGCAGAAACCGCCATCGCGGTTGAAAATGACGATCAACTGGACCTGAGCGATGTAAAAGGACAGGCGCAAGCAAAACGCGCACTGGAAATTGCAGCCAGCGGCGGACATAACTTACTCCTCTACGGCCCGCCCGGTACCGGCAAGACGATGTTAGCCAGCCGCTTGCCCGGCATCTTACCGGCGCTTGATGAGCGAGAGATGCTGGATGTTGCGGCGGTTTATTCGGTGGCGCCGCAGACCAGTAGCCACCCCTGGCGCAAGCGACCTTTTCGCGCGCCGCATCACACAACCTCTGCGATTGCGCTGGTTGGCGGCGGCAGCAATCCGCGTCCCGGCGAGATTTCACTGGCACATCGCGGCGTGTTGTTTCTTGACGAATTACCGGAGTTCCAACGGCATGTGCTCGAAGTCCTGCGAGAACCGCTGGAAAGTGGCGAAGTACGAATTTCCCGTGCAAAAGCCCAGGTCACTTATCCGGCACATTTCCAATTGGTAGCCGCCATGAATCCTTGCCCTTGTGGTTATCACGGTAGTGATGCGGACCGGTGTCGCTGCACGCCGGATCAGGTCCGCCGCTATCGCGATAAGGTTTCTGGCCCCCTGTTGGATCGCATTGATATGCATGTGCCCGTTCGAGCGCTCAAGCAAGGTGAGTTATACGCACCGTCCACCGGCGATAACAGCACCCACGTACGCAAGCGAGTGGAACAAACCAGACGGCGACAACTCGACCGACAAGGGAAATGCAATCACCAGCTCAGCGCACCGGAACTGGAACGTTTTTGCCAGTTGAATAATCAGGACAAATTATTATTAGAACAGGCGATCAACAAACTGGGTCTGTCAACGCGCGCGTATCATCGTGTGTTAAAAGTAGCGCGCACCCTGGCGGATATGGAAGGATTGGAACAGCCGGGAACCGCGCAGATTACAGAAGCCTTGAGCTATCGCACGCTGGATCGACAGGGTATTCAATAGGACCGGACATGGATTCATGCCGGCAGAGAGATAACATGTTTAGCCTGGCACTAAATTTCCGCGCAATAATGAAAATATGTCATCCAGACTTTGCGGCTCGGCAAAATAATTTCCCTGCATATGATCGCAGCCGCTCTGGGCCAGCCACTCTTTCTGCTCATCATTTTCCACGCCATCCGCAACAACGATTTTGCCGAGGTTGCGCGCCAGTGTGATCATCGCGGATACCAGGCGGCGGTCATTGCGGCTGCGTTGCAATTCCGCCATAAAACGTGAGTCGATCTTTACTGCGGTTATCGGCAAGCGCTGCAAATGCAAAAATGATGAGCTGCCGGTACCGAAGTTGCCCAACGAAAAATTAATACCAAAGAACGATAACGGCCGCATGCATAAACTGACCAGGTCAATGTTTTCCATAAACGAGGTTTCGGTTAATTCCAGTTCAATATCACCGGCCTGGATTCCTGTATCAGAAAAGATGGTGGCGATCTCTTGCACCAGGCGATCATCTTTGAATTGACGCACCGACAGATTGATAGACATCACCAATTCTTCGCCGAATACGGCGTGCAGCTTTTTGAGGTCAGTGCAGGCTTGTCGAATCGCCCAATAACCAATGGCGGTGATCAAACCGGTGTCTTCCGCTATCGCAACAAATTCATTCGCACTGAGGATGCCCCGCTCAGGATGATCCCAACGCAACAACGACTCCAGCGCAATAATGCGACCGGTATTCACATCGATACGCGGTTGGTATTCAAGAAAGAACTGTTCTTTCTTGAGCGCTTTGCGCAGGTCGGATTCAAGGCGCAACTGGCGCCGCACATCCTGGTTCATCGCATCGGTGAAGAAACAGTAACTGCTGCCATCTTCCTGTTTGGCCTTGTACATGGCGAGGTCGGCATTTTTAAGTAAGGTATCCGCATCGCGACCTGCCTGGGGGTACATGGCGATGCCGATGCTGCACCCCACCACGACTTCATAACCGCCGATCTGGGAGGGTATGGAGATGGAATCGATAACCTTTTGTGCAATGTGCGCCACGTCGGTGTTGTTCTCGATATTTTGCAGTAGCAAGGTAAATTCATCGCCGCCCATACGCGCCACCGAATCGCTGCGCCGCATGCAGTTACTCAAACGCTCGGCACAAATCCGGATAACCGCATCGCCAGCGTCGTGGCCGAAATTATCGTTAACCTGTTTGAAGCCGTTGAGGTCGATAAACATCAAGGTAAAAAAGGTGTTATCGCGTTCCGCCAGGCGAATCGCATGTTCAAGGCGGTCGCGAAATAAAATACGGTTGGGAATATCCGTTAACGGATCATAGTGGGCCAGCCGCGCGAGGTGTTGTTCTGTCAGCTTGCGTTCGATGGCATAGCGCAGGGTGCGCTCAAGGAGTTCACAATCGATCTGGCCCTTGATCAAATAGTCAGATGCACCAGCGCGGATCGCTTCGCGATCCACTTCGGTTTCCATCTCATCGGTCATCACTACGATGGGCGTCTGACAGGCTTGGACCCGCGCCGCATTGAGCAGGTCGCGCGCGCTACTACCGCCCCAATAATAATCGAGCAGCACGACATCGTAATCCTGGGAGAGAATTTTGGGTAAAGCGGCTTCCAGCTGATTACACCAGGTCAACTGATATTCGACATGACGAACTTGCGAGAGAATATCTGCGATAAGCAAATACTCGCCATGCTCGCGATCAATAAACAAGATCTTTATTTTTTTATCCATACCACCGGACTCCCTGGATGCGAGGAGCGTAACCACTTTTTCAAATACCCCTTCACATTAGGGCGAAGACTCTACACCAGCCGCACAGCGGAATAAATAACTATCGTTGGTTTATAACCAAGTCAAAAGTCGGGCGCGTTATTCATCACTATTAGTTACTGGAATGGTTATAGCCACGTGAAAAAACACTTTTGCACATTGCAAGGTAATTATCCCTTGTTACAATGCGGACCCTTTTTGCTTAACCTGCATTTTACGCAATTGTTCCCTGTTCAGATCTGATGATCATCGAGGTTTTGTGACGCAACTCAATGCCCGCCAACGCGAAGCCGTGCTTTACATTGACGGCCCCTGCCTGGTACTGGCCGGCGCAGGTAGCGGCAAGACCAGCGTGATCACACGCAAGATTGCCTACCTGATCCAGCAGTGTGATCTGCCGGCCCGTCATATCGCTGCGTTAACCTTCACCAACAAGGCCGCCCGCGAGATGAAGGAGCGCGTAACCGGCCTGGTCAAAGGTGCCGCCGCCAAGGGTTTAACCGTATCGACCTTTCACAACCTCGGGCTCAATATCATTCGCCGCGAATACAAAACCCTGGGCTTTAAACCGGGTTTCTCCATCTTCGATGCGGAAGACGCGCGCGCCCTGTTAAAGGAGTTGATGCTGCGCGATGGTGATCTCGACAGCGATCATCTCGACCTGGTCCAGCACCAGATCTCCAATTGGAAGAACGATCTTACCGCGCCCGAACACGCCCTTAGCCATGCCCAAAGCCCGGGCGAACAATCCATCGCGCTGGTTTACCAGCGTTACAACCAGGCGTTGCGCGCCTACAACGCGGTGGATTTTGATGATTTAATTTTGATCCCGGTTCACCTGTTCCAGCAGCACAACGAAGTGCTTGCCCGCTGGCAACGCAAGATCCGTTACCTGCTGGTGGACGAGTATCAGGACACCAACTCCAGCCAGTACCTGCTGGTAAAACTGCTGGTGGGCGACCGCGGCGCGCTGACGGTAGTGGGTGATGACGACCAGTCCATCTACGCCTGGCGCGGGGCTCGCCCGGAAAACATGTCGCTGCTCAAGCAAGACTTTCCCTCACTTAAAGTCATTAAACTTGAACAGAATTACCGCTCGACCAGCCGTATCCTGCGGGTGGCCAACCATCTGATTGCCAACAACCCGCACGAATTCGACAAGGCGCTCTGGAGCGAAATGGGGCTGGGTGATCCCATTCGCGTGGTGCGCTGCCCCAACGAAGACGCCGAAGCCGAACGTATTGCCACCGAAATTCTCACGCAGCGTCTGCGCCAACAGAATAAGTTTCGCGATTACGCCATTCTGTACCGGGGTAATCACCAGGCCCGCCTGCTGGAACTCAAGCTGCAACATCATCAGATTCCGTACAAGATCAGCGGCGGTTCTTCATTTTTTGCCAAGACAGAAATCAAAGATGTCATGGCCTACCTGCGCCTGATCATCAACCCGGATGACGACAACGCGTTCTTGCGCATTATCAACACACCCCGCCGCCAGATCGGCACCAATACCCTCGAAGCGCTCGGTCACTATGCAGGCGAGCGCCACATCAGTCTGTTCGCTGCCGCTCAGGAAATGGGTATTCAAAGTCACATTCCCGAGAAGAATCTCGAGCGTCTGCAACGCTTTACGCACTGGCTGAATCAGGTGGCAAACAACTGCCGCACCGCTGACCCGGTATCGGCGATTCGCGAGATGCTCAACGATATCGATTACGAAGGTTGGCTGCACCAAAATGCATCCAGCAGCAAAGCGGCCGAGAAGCGCCTGGAAAACGTGTTTTATCTGGTGGAATCCCTGCAGAAAACCCTGGATAAAAGTGCGAACGATGACGAAGAGGAAGAAGCGCGCATCGAAGATGCCATCGCCAAGCTGGTGTTGCGTGACCTGCTGGAACGGCAGGAAGAGGAAGACCTGAGCGATCAGGTGCAGTTGATGACATTGCACGCGTCCAAAGGGCTGGAGTTTCCCCACGTGTTTATGGTCGGCATGGAGGAAGACCTGCTACCCCACCGCAACAGCATTGAAGACAACAACATCGAAGAAGAGCGGCGGCTCACCTATGTGGGGATTACCCGCGCGCAAAAAACACTGACCATGACCCTCGCGGGCAAGCGCAAACAATTCGGCGATATCAGCGAAACCACCCCCAGCCGTTTTCTGGATGAACTACCGCCGGAAGATGTCGAGCGCGAAGGTTTTGGCGAGCTCAGTCCGGAAAAGAATTTTGCCAAAGGTGAAGAGACACTGGCTTCCTTGATGAATTTGTTTGACTAAAGGCTACCGCTAAATTCATCTGACGCTACATTGAAACATAATGTTGACACAACGTATGACTGTTCATCGGTTGCCATATTTTACACATGGAACTGGGCTTAAGAATAAGCAATAATAAACTCTATAAAAATTGCAGAGCCATGCATCATGTCGACTGAAAGTTTTCTACCTCCACTACACCCTCAATTTCGCTACCGGGTTGATATTGTAGGTAACGAAAAAACCCCCGTGCTGGTGATAGATAATTTTTTACATGAAGCGGAAGCGCTCTTGGGTTTTGCCGTAAAATTTGGCGAGTTCCGCGATGGGACAGATTATTACCCCGGCATTCAATCAAAGGTCCCGGAATTTTATAGCCAGGCATTGCAAACTTACTTACCTGATATTATTTGCGAAGCGTTTCATCTCACCAAAGACAACATACATTATTCCCAATCCATGTATTCCCTTGTGCTTACGCCACCCGCGCGCTTGGCGTTGCCGCAATCGCGACCGCATGTGGATACCATCAAGAAAGAAAAGCTGGCCTGTGTACATTATCTTTGTACGCCTGACAAAGGCGGCACATCCATCTATCGCCATAGAGCAACCGGTTTTGAACAGCTTTCACCCGAGCGAATGGATGTGTATGGGGAGCATCTTGCCAAAGAAGCGCTGGATACCAGCTGGCATAACAAATACATCAATGGCTCTAATCAATATTATGAAGAGATAGCCCGTTACGAAGCCAGCTTTAACCGTTTGATTATGTACCCCAGTGATGTATTACACTCCGCGTCCATTCCTGAAAAATTCCAGTTTGTCCCCAACCCGCTTGTCGGGCGGCTAACGTTAAACAGCTTTATTTATTTAAAATAACCTCGCAAAGCCGGAGCTCAAGTCCACTCTGGCGCCTTACAATAATATTGTAAGTAATCGTGATGCAATGGCATCTTCTGAACCGTTTTCTGTACCGAGCTTCTGATACCTTCCAGAAACTGCTTCAATTCAGCATCGGTCATTTCATTTACCACCGCATGATAACGCTCAGGCACAACGCCCTGACCTACCATCACATGCAGCCAGGACGGTTCGGCAAAAAGCTTATAGGGTGATTCCACAAAGAGCTTGCCGGTTTCTTTAAATAAAGCGATGCGATGCGCAAGCGATGCCGGTATCGGCATATTTTTACAATAGCGCCAGAAATCGCTATCTTCCCTTTCGGTCAAATGATAATGCATCACAATGAAATCCCTTATGGACAGGATTTCCGTTTTCATCTGCTCGTTGTATTCTTCAATATCGCCGCTGAAAATTCCGTTGGAAGGAAACATTTGCAATAGTCGCGTTATACCGCGCTGAATCAAATGAATACTGGTGGATTCCAGTGGCTCAATAAATCCGCTCGCCAACCCCAAGGCGACACAATTTTTATTCCAATGCTTAAGGCGCTGACCTGCTTTAAAGCGGATGATCTTTGGCTCAGAAATGATGCGACCTGCGACGTTGTCTAGCAGGGTTTTTCTGGCCTCATCATCGGACATATACCGGCTGCAATACACCAGGCCATTACCGACCCGGTGCTGTAAAGGAATTTGCCAGCGCCAGCCAGCGGTGTGTGCGATGGATCGGGTATAGGGCACCGGCTCACGAATCGATTCCGTTTGCACCGCCAGCGCACTATCGCAGGGCAACCAGTGTGACCAGTCTTCGAAACCGGTGTGTAAAGCCTGTTCAATTAACAATGCGCGGAAGCCGGAGCAATCGATAAAAAAATCGCCCGCAACGGTTTCACCGGAAGCCAGCTGGATCGACCTTATAAACCCGTCATCATCGAGAACAACATCCTGTACTTTCCCTTCTATACGCCTCGCACCGGCTTTTTCAGCAATGCCGCGCAAAAACTTTCCGTAGAGACTCGCGTCGATATGGTATGCATAAGTCAGAGATGAACCCGATGTATGGGAGAATTTATTCTGCAATGCCGATTGATACTCCACAGAGTAGTCACCCAGCGGATAATTCACGCCTATATCCAGGCCTTTACGCCAGAAGTGTTGAAAGCTGGCGGCCCAGGTATCCTTACCTGTGTAGCCAAAAGGATGGATGTAGCTTTCGTTGATATTTTTCCAGTTTTCAAACGATATGCCTAACTTGATCGTTCCCTTCACGAAGGACATTAATTCCCGCTCGTTAATGCCAAGGTAACGGTTGAACAGGATCAAGGGCGGCACCGTCGCTTCGCCAACACCCACAGTGGAAATTTCATCGGACTCAATCAGGGTCACAGAAAGACTTTTCCCTAATAATTTGGAAAAAGCCGCTGCAGCCATCCAGCCCGCCGTACCGCCACCCACGATGACCAGGTTTTTAACGGTTTGATTGCCGATCATATTGATACCATTCGTTTTTATC
>DATJLH010000284.1:0-27925 GCA_035490615.1 Cellvibrio sp. | reverse complement strand
TTCTCCACGGGCCGCTCGTCGTGGGTGCCGTTGACGAAAGAGGTATGGTGCAGGCGTCGGCCCAGCACAAATGGCTGGCCATTGTCGTAACCCAGGTTGGTCGCCATCTGCATAAAGTGGTGGTGCGGTTCACCGGCGCTGAGTTGATGCAGGGTCGTCTCGCCACCTAACCAGGCGCTTTCAGGAATGGGCACCGAGTCCTTGATACCGCCTTGCGGCGTTGCGCCACCGACTTCCCAGGGCACCAGGCCTTGACCCACG
Source organism: Cellvibrio sp. (assembly GCA_035490615.1). GTDB lineage: Bacteria > Pseudomonadota > Gammaproteobacteria > Pseudomonadales > Cellvibrionaceae > Cellvibrio. Next base: position 27,664 of record DATJLH010000284.1, on the reverse strand, counting down.
ATATACAGGAAGGTCGTGCCGTAATAAGCCGAACGGCCATTGGGTACATCGTGCGCCAGGAACTGGCTGGGCTCAAATTCGAGCTTATCGCCGATCTGGATCTGGCGGCCTTCGCGGCAGTTGTAGCTGCTTTCCTTGTAATAGTTGTAGGGGTCCGTCATCAACATACCGCCGTTATCACAGAACTCCGCCACGGTGTTGACGCCAATATAGAACCAGCGGTTATCCGTGCTCGCCAGGGGCCATTGCGTCCGTACGTTCATCCTGATGGTGGTGCCGCCTTTCGCAACATAATCGATGATCTCAATAGAGGCGGTGCGATGTTCCCAGTAAAAACTCAGGAAGTGGTCGTAGGCTTGGAACATGTCCTCTTTGGCGTGACGGTCGCGGGCGCGATCCGCAATGCGGGTGACTAACGCATCGCCCCGGTCATATTGAATCACCGGCTCCAGCTGGGTAGATGAGTTATATAACGGCACCACATTGCCCAGCGGTACGCTGCTGGAACTCATGGCGCTGGACGAGCTGGATGGCACGATTGAACTGCTGGAGGAGCTGCTCGAAGAGCTGGAGCTGACCGAAGCGACCGAGCTTGAGCTGCTGGAAGAAGAGCTGCCGGTGGCACCGCCAAAGACACGCACTTCCCAGATCGAGTAACCCCAGTTATTACCGGCACTGCGCTGGGTGGCGTTGATGCGCAGATAGCGGTAATTGCCGGTGATGGCATGGGTGTCGGTCCGTTCCCCGAAAGCCCCGCCGGTATGGGTGGCCAGCGTAGACCAGCTGCTGCCGTTGGTTGAACCCTGAACCTGGTAATGGGCGGCGTTGGCGGCTTCCCAATCAATGGCCACACTGCCCAGGTTATAGCTGTTGCCCAGATCTACCTGCAACCAGGCCGTACCGGCGCCGTGGGTCGATTCCCAGCGGGTGCCGCCATTGCCGTCCACCGCCAGGTTAGCTGCGGTCAGGGCCGGACTGCTGGTGGCAATTTTATTCAGGGCGATGTTGGTTTCCGGTGGCGGCGTCGGGGTACCACCGCCAAATACGCGGACCTCCCAAATGGAGTAGCCCCATTGATTGCCCGCGCTGCGCTGCGTGCAATAAATACGCAGATAGCGGTAGGAACCGGACACGGCCACCGTATCGGTACGCGCACCAAAGGTGCCGCCGGTTTGCGAGGCGAGGGTGGTCCAGTTGTTGTCGTCGTTGGAACCCTGGATTTCATAGTTGGCTGCATTGGCCGCTTCCCAGTCGATCACCACACTGGTCAGCGCTGCTGCACTGCCTAAATCAATCCGCAACCACGAAGGGCTTACGCCGTGGTTGGATTCCCAGCGTGTGCCGCTATTACCGTCCGTTGCGTTAGCGGCGGGCGTCATAGCAGTGCTGGCGGTGGTTGTTTTATTGAGCGCCAGATTGGTCTGGGCGTGGCTTGCGTGGCTTAACAACAGGATGACACCGAGCAAGTAGTAAATACATCTTATATTTATTCTGCGCATTGTTTATCTCCAGATAACCGCGGTCATCACCGTACCGGTACAGCAATTGTCTGCGGGTGATGAAGTGAGGTTGGTTTGATTGAATGCTGCGTCCCCGTGGGTATTGCAGCTTCCCGTTATGGTTATATTTTTCGTATCAGGCATTAACGTGCGCAGGCAGAATTGCACAAAGCCAGCGATTAATCGTCCCACTTTGGTGGGGAATAACTAAGCGGAATTCCTGATGCGGGGATGCCAGTAAGCGTGGGAATTGGGAAAAAAGATTGCGTGGTTTTTTACGCCGACAAATAAAAACTGCATCACAAAAAAAATTGGCAAAATTTTTTCTTTTAAGAAAAGCGAAAGGCCAAATGCGTGTGGTCTGCTAGTACACAAGCCTGATAAATCAGGCTTCTGCAAGCGCACCTTTGTTGATGCCTTCAAACGCTTTAACGCGAATCGTCTTATCCGGATTGTCGGTGCGCGTTGTCTGGGCAATGTGGTAGGCAAGAAATTCGACGGTGCTGTCAGTATCAATCAGGTAGCAACAGCGTTGCGGTAAGGTCAGTTCAAAAGGCCCCTGTGCCGAAGTATACGCAAAGTGGTAATACGCAAGGCCACCGAATTGCGGTTTGGCGATGATGTCTTCACGGGTACCAATATAAATGTCACGCCAGCGTTCGGCCCACTGGTGTTCGAGGGTGGGACTTTTTTGATCGTTGGCCCAGATATCGATACGTGAACGGTGACCATGTGCAATGCGCTGGCAGTTGCCGCCATGCTTTTTCAAACCGTGACTGTAATGATAGAAGGCGCCATCGATCATCTCGTTACTGAAGCTCAGCTCCAATCGCGCCACGCTGTCCGGAAATAAACTTTTCAGGCGGCGGATACACCAGTCGGCGACAGAGGCCGGCGTCAGCACCTCAGCCTCTACCAACGCGATAGCATCCTTGGGCGAACGGGTATGCAGAAATTCACCGTCGTCACCAAATTCCCACTGGATATCCAACTGGTCATCGACTTCGGTGATGGTGATGTTGGGTGAGCGGGCGGGCACGGCCAAACGGTGATCCAACTCCGTATCAAGCCAGTGGCGCAATAATTTCTTGACGGTACCGAAGTCGCACACCATACCCTGTTCATCCAACTCTCCATGCAACTGGACATTGGCCAACCAGGTTTCGCCCAATAAGCCGCGTTGGGGATCAAGGAAGCTGAAATCAACATTGGTGAGGTTATCGACAAACAACAGCATAAAAAAGGCCGAGGGTAGAGGGGTAATGGATAAAAGCGGCGGCCATGATATCACCTGCCGTGCGTTCAGGGCAGCGGGAGGCGGTGGTGAATAAACTAATCGCTATATGTGAGAAGTGGCTTAGTCTGTTTGGGTTCTAGTATACAAGTTGGTTGCAGGTGCAGGGGAGAGGAGCTAAGATAATGTTGTGGTTTTTGTGACAATAAGCCTGGTCTGGTGGTTGCTCACTGCCTAATCCGTACATGCGCGGAGAAGTGAATGTGCTGAATCGGGAAGCTAGTTGTTGCTTACCCCTGTGCCGGGTGAGATTCGCATCCGGTAAGTGTTCATGAAGCCTTGACAGCCCCTACTGTCATTTATCAAGCGCTGGCTTGGGGCTCGGGGGATTTCCCCGAGCCTTAGCTTTTTTCAAAAAACATTAAAAACTAACGGTGACGGTTAAACGAGTTCGGCTGCCTCATGCCTTGCCTTGGCCGATGATTTCCCGGCGTATTCCTTGCGCAAGATAACCGCTGCTTCCACCATCCGCGCCAGCGCGGCGTCAGTCTCCGGCCACCGGCGGGTTTTCAAGCCACAATCCGGATTGACCCACAAACGCTCCACCGGTAATTCGCGTGCGGCACGACGCAACAGATTCACCATAGTGTCAACCTCCGGCACGTTAGGCGAGTGGATGTCGTATACACCCGGGCCGATATCATTGGGGTATTTAAAAGCCTCAAAGGCTTGTAGCAATTCACCATCGGAGCGCGAGGTTTCAATGGTGATGACATCCGCATCCAGATCCGCAATCGCACCAATGATGTCGTTGAACTCCGAGTAACACATATGGGTGTGAATCTGGGTTTCGTCCTGCACACCGCTGGCGCTGATGCGAAACGCCTTCACTGCCCAATCCAGATACGCCTGCCAATCTTTCTTACGCAATGGCAAGCCTTCGCGAATAGCCGGTTCATCAATTTGAATCACCTTGATACCGGCAGATTCCAGGTCAACCACTTCATCGCGCAGGGCTAACGCAATTTGCAAGGCGGTGGTCGCACGCGGCTGGTCGTCGCGCACAAAGGACCAGAAGAGCATGGTGATTGGTCCGGTCAACATGCCTTTTACCGGCTTTTGGCTGAGGGATTGGGCGTAGCGCGCCCAGCTCACGGTAATCGGCTGCGGACGCGCTACGTCGCCATAAATAATCGGTGGTTTCACACAGCGCGAGCCGTAACTCTGCACCCAACCATATTGGGTAAACGCATAACCGTCGAGGTTCTCACCAAAATACTCCACCATGTCGTTGCGCTCGGCTTCGCCGTGCACCAATACATCAATACCCAATTTTTCCTGACGCGCAATGGCATCGGCAATTTCCTGGCGAATGCGGTTCTGGTATTCGGCTTCATTGATCGTGCCCTGTTTAAAGTCGCGGCGGGTCTGGCGAATATGATCCGTCTGCGGAAATGAGCCGATGGTGGTGGTCGGAAACAGCGGCAGATTCAATAACGCCTGCTGTTGCTTGATCCGCGCCGCAAAGCCACTTTGCCGTTCGCTGTCCTGCGGTTTTACAGCGTGCAAGCGCGCTTGCACCGCCGGGTTATGAATCAGTGATGAAGTCCGACGCGCCTGGGCGGCGGCATTACTGCTGGAGAGCGCTTCCTGCGCAAGTGCATCAAACGGGCGGGTCAGCAGGGTTTTCAATGCAACGACTTCGCCCACTTTTTGTTTGGCAAATGCCAACCAGCTTTTTATGTCAGCAGCTAATTTTTCTTCGCGCTCCAGATCCACCGGTGAGTGCAACAACGAACAGGACGGTGCCACCCACAAACGCTCACCGAGGCGTTCCTGCGCTGCGGTTAACACCGCAAGGGATTTGCCCAGATCGTTGCGCCAGATATTGCGACCGTCGACCACACCGATCGATAAAATTTTATGGGCTGAGAGGCGATCTACCAGCGTGAGCACCTGCTCCGGTGCGCGCACCGCATCGATATGCAAACCGGCCACGGGTAAATTCACTGCGGTAGATAAATTCTCACCCAGGGCACCGAAATAAGTCGCCAATAAAATGTTCAATTGTTTGTGCTGCAGGCGATGGTAGACATTTTCAAACGCCTGCTGCCATTTAGCCGGCAGGTCCAGGACCAGAATCGGTTCATCGATTTGCACCCAGGTTGCGCCGACATCGGCCAAGGCTTGCAGTAATTGCTCATAAGCCGGCAGCAGGTTTTGCAGTAAATCGAAACGATCAAATGCCTGACCTTTTTCTTTACCCAACCACAAATAACTGAGCGGTCCGAGGATCACCGGTTTGACGGCATAGCCTGCCGCGATAGCTTCTGCGGTTTCATCAATGATTTGCCGCCAGCTCAAGCTGAACGTCTGGCCCAGGTGAAATTCCGGTACCAGATAGTGATAGTTGGTATCAAACCATTTGGTCATGTCAGAGGCGGTGGTCGCTTGACCGGTCGGTGCACGCCCGCGCGCCACGCGGAATAATGTGTCGAGATCGACGTCGATGCACGGCTGTTCCGGTGCCGCCTGGTTCGCGCTGGCCTGAGCGTGAGCGCAGCAAGCCGCGTCGTCATGGGTATGCGTAACGGCACTAGCCGGTGCATCGTTGCGATGGCGCAGGGGAATATTGCCCAGCGTGGCGGACAGGGTCAGTACCTGGTCATACCACGCAAAGTCACCGGTCGGGATCAAATCCAGACCTGCGTCGGCTTGTAGTTTCCAATGGGCCAGCCGCAGCTCACGGCCGGCCGCTTCCAGCCCTTCCCGGGACAGATCACCGCGCCAATAGGCTTCCAGTGCTTTCTTTAATTCACGATCCGCGCCGATACGCGGAAAGCCCAGGTTATGGGCGATAACGGAGGTTCCTGACATGATTGCTGCCTCTTTTTTATCCAATTCACGATGGCAGGCATTGTCCGGAAGTTATCAACTTGAATCAAACTGATAATTTTCAGTTTTAACATGAATAGAATTTATAGTAATCTTCTCACAATGATTGTTGGATTACGCCGCTACGCGGCTAATCCAACCTACGGGTTCCATGACACGAGGTTGAGATGATCGAAATCCGCCATTTAAAAACCCTGCTCGCTCTGCGGGAAACCGGTAGCCTCGTAGAGGCGGCGGAGCGTTTGTTTTTAACCCAATCGGCGTTGTCCCATCAGCTCAAGGAGTTGGAAAGCCGACTGGATTGCGAATTGTTTGTCCGCAAAAGCCGCCCCCTGCGTTTTACCGAGGCGGGCAAACGTTTGTTGCAATTAGCCGATGACGTACTCGCTAAAGTCAGTGAGGCCGAGCGGGACCTTCAAAAATTATTGCACGGCGAAGCAGGGCGCCTGTACATGGCCATTGAGTGTCACAGTTGTTTTAACTGGTTGATGCCGACAGTGGATGTTTATCGCAATCAATGGCCCGCCATTGAACTGGATTTTTCCGGCGGGTTTATGTTTGAGCCGCTGCCGGCCCTGGCGCAAGGCGAGGTGGATCTGGTGATAACCTCGGACCCGCAACCCATCAAAGGCGTGGAGTATGTGGCGCTGTTCAGTTACGAAATGCAAATCGCCATTGCCAACCAACATCCGTTACAGGCAAAACGTTTTTTGCAGCCGGAGGACCTTGCCGATCAAACCGTGATTACCTATCCGGTCGAACGCAGTCGCCTGGATATCTTTAAATATTTTCTCGATCCTGCCGGTGTCGCGCCCGCCGGTGTGCGCACTTCGGAATTAACCTTGATGATGGTGCAGCTGGTTGCCAGTGGTCGGGGTGTTTGTGCATTACCCAATTGGGTGTTGGCAGAATATGTCGATCAAGCGTTGATCAGCGTGCGTTCTGCCGGTGAGCAAGGTGTGTGGCCGACCTTGTATGCGGCGGTGCGCGAGGAACAATTATCCGCGCCTTTTGTGCAGGATTTTTTAAAGCTGGCCAAAGCGCATTGCCTGAAAAATCTCTCTGGCGTGAAGCAGGTGGTATAAGTGTCGCCTTGTTGCACAATAACACCCGATTGACCGGATGGAGCGTCGGGTTTAACCGGTTAGTTTTGTGCAACAACCGGAGTTAATTTTCCGTAAAAAGTTGCCCAGGACCTAACCGTCACCCGTTGTTGCCCCTTCATTTGCCGGACGCGCCAGGCGGGCAAATTTCGCCAACACGCCTCGGGTGTAACGCGGTTCCGGGTGTTTCCATTCAGCGCGCCGCGCTGCCAGTTCCTCATCGCTCACATGCAGATGCAGGCTCAGGGTGTCCGCATCAATGGTAATCAAATCACCGTCGTGAACCAGCGCGATAGTCCCACCGACAAAGGCTTCCGGTGCAACATGTCCCACTACCATGCCCCAGGTACCACCGGAGAAACGGCCATCAGTTAAGAGGCCGACGCTGTCGCCCAAACCTTTCCCGACCAGTGCCGAGGTCGGTGCAAGCATCTCTGGCATCCCCGGTCCGCCTTGTGGGCCCAGGTAGCGCAACACCAGCACGTCACCCGCTTGAATCTGATCGCCGAGGATGGCGGCCATCGCGCTATCTTCGTCGTTAAATACCCGCGCCGGGCCGGTGATCTTCGGGCTTTTCAGGCCGGTAATCTTGGCCACCGCGCCATCTACGGCCAGGTTGCCCTTGAGGATCGCCAGATGTCCGTGGGGGTAGATGGGCGCCGCGACCGGATAAATCACGCGCGGCGTCTCGGTCCGATTATCGGGCCATAATTGCAATTCCTCCGCCAGGGTGCGACCGGTAATCGTCAGGCAATCTCCGGACAGCAAGTCCGCCTCCAGCAGCGCTTTCAGCACCCGCGGCACGCCACCCACCTGATGCAGGTCCACCGCCAGGTATTGGCCGGAGGGTTTCAGGTCGCACAACACCGGGATTTTCTGGCGCACCCGTTCAAAATCATCCAGGGTCCACTCCACCTCTGCGGCCCGGGCGATGGCGAGGAAATGCAGCACGGCATTGGTGGAGCCGCCCACCGCCATGATCAGGGCTACTGCGTTTTCAATGGCGTTCCGGGTGATGATGTCGCGCGGTTTAATATCCCGCTTGATGGCCTCCAGCAACACCCGCCCAGATTCTGCGGCGCTAGTCACTTTCTCTTCGTCGGTATTGGCCATGGTGGATGACCCGAGCAATGACAAACCCAGGGCTTCAAAGGCTGCGCTCATGGTATTGGCCGTGTACATGCCGCCGCAGGAACCGCTGGACGGACAGGCGTGGCGCTCAATCGCCTCAAATTCCACGGCGTCGATACGCTGGGCGGTGTAAGCACCCACCGCTTCAAACACCGACACAATATTCAGATCCTGCCCCTGCCAATGCCCCGGTTTGATGGTGCCGCCATACACATAAATGCTTGGCACATTGGTGCGGGCCATGGCGATCATGCCGCCGGGCATGTTTTTGTCACAGCCACCGATCACCAACACGCCATCCATCCACTGCCCCTGCACACAGGTTTCGATGCAATCTGCAATGACCTCACGGGAGATGAGCGAATACTTCATGCCTTCCGTGCCCATGGACATGCCATCGGAGATAGTGGGCGTGCCGAACACCTGTGGATTGCCGCCCGCTTCAGCGATAGCGGCGATGGCAGCGTCAGCCAGCTTCTGCAAACCGGAATTGCACGGCGTAATTGTTGAGTGGCCATTGGCGACCCCGACCATCGGCTTTTCAAAATCCGCCTTTTCGTAGCCCATGGCGTAATACATGGCGCGATTGGGCGCCCGGGCTACGCCTTGGGTAATGTGCTGTGAACGTTTGTTGTGAGGCATGGGTTCTCCTTGATCTGGCTGGGCGGCTGACGGGCAAGCGGTACGCTTAAGGCTGTGACCACAGCTTGTTTCGTTTTCGCTGAGGAGGATCGGGCAGAAACGCATTTGGCGGATAAATCTTTAATTAGACGGTGATCTATCGATAAGCGTGGCGCGTAAATCAATGTGTCTTTCCCGCGCTCCATCGTTCACCCACACCATTACCCGTCAACTAGAGGCATCTCATGGCTGACTCCTACAATTGGCTCCTGGTTTTTGCATCCTACTGCGTAGCTGTTATTGCGGCCTACACAGCTATTTATTTTGGTACCCGCTTATTTGATCTTTCGGGTAACGCACGCAAGTTCTGGCTTGCCGCCGGGGCCTTGTGCCTCGGCACGGGTATCTGGTCCATGCACTTTGTCGGCATGAGCGCCTACACCATGCCGGGCCACGCCCATATGTCATTCAGCGCCTGGTTGACCCTGGCATCCTGGATTCCGGCGGTGCTGGCGTCCGCCCTGGCTTTGTATGTCATTACCCTGCCGACGGTGGCCTGGCGCAGCATCGCCGCCAGTGCATTCATCATGGGGACGGGTATCTTCGCCATGCATTACGGCGGTATGTACGCGATGCAGATGCATCCCGCTATTCAATACGATACGGCCTTGGTGATTCTTTCCGGTGTCATTGCGGTGGTAGCCTCGGGCGCCGCACTGGTGATCTGCCGCAAGGTGCGCGATGTTCCGCCGAATTATGCGCTGGCGGTGAAACTGGCTGCTGCCCTGGTGATGGGCGCCGCCATTTGCGGAATGCATTACACCGGCATGGCGGCGGCCAACTACCCCAGTGGTGCGGTCACAGCAGACACAAATACGCTGCGCGGCGACTGGATGGGGATTCCGACCGCTATTGCTGCCAGTATCTTTCTGCTGCTGGCGCTTTACATGGCTTACCGCGATTTGCGTGAAGCGGAGCGCGTTCGCGCGGCAATGCGAGAGCGCCAACAGGCCGCCCATCAGGCCGCGTTTTATGATCGCGTTACCGGTCTCGCCAACCGCAACCTCCTGGAAGCGCGGGTACTGGAGAAATTAACGGTGCGGGATACCGGCAACACGCCGTCGCCATTCAGCCTCTGGTACCTTGAACTGACGGATTATCGGGAATTGATCCAGCGTCACACGGATGACACTGGGCAGGCTTTGGTGCGACAGATTGCAGCGACCTTGCAACAGGCGTTGCCGCACACGGAATTACTGGTCCGCTACAGCAATAACAGTTTTATGTTTATCGGCCAGCCTTTGGCGGCAGGCGCGCGTGCAGAGGTTGTACGCCAGCTAACGAGGGCGCTGGAACAAAGCCAGGTGATCAACGGCAAGCAGATTAGCTATCAATGGGGATGGGGATTCAGCGAATATCCGGCGTCCGGCACAAACAGCCGTAACCTCATCCGTGCCGCCCAAAGACTGCGCAACCCGGCGAAAACGGCTGAGCAGAAGCTGCAAATGGCGTGACTGATATTGAGTGGGGTGTGACGGCAGGCATTTTTTCGAGTGCCTGCCGCCAATTGACGAGGTTGCAACGCAAGAATCAGCTGAACAACGCTCGGTGCAAAAAAAGTACGGCAAAAAATTACGCTAACGCTTTCAGGGCCGCCTCGTAGTTTGGCTCATGGGCGACTTCGCTGACTAACTCGGTATGCAGCACTTTTCCATCGGTATCCACAACCACCACAGCCCGCGCGGTTAAACCGGCCAGGGGACCATCAACCAGTTTTACGCCGTAATCGCTGGCAAAGTTGGAACGAAATGCCGACGCGGGGATAACCTTATCCAGACCTTCCGCACCGCAGAAGCGAGCCAAGGCAAACGGTAAATCTTGCGAGGCGCACACCACAACGGTGTTGTCCAATTTGCTTGCTTCAGCATTGAAGGTACGCACAGAAGTTGCGCAGGTGGGAGTATCGACGCTGGGGAAAATATTCAATACAACACGTTTGCCTTTCAAATCCTCCAGAGAAACCTCAGACAAATCAGTCTTCACCAATTTGAACGCGGGGGCCTGGCTACCACTGGCGGGCAAATTGCCATTGGTGTTAAAGGGATTTCCTTTGAGGGTCACTGTTGCCATAGGGTCTAACTCCTGTTGTAGGGAAAAATTTGATGGCTGGGATTTTCAGCGCAAGCCTAGATGAATGCGGCCAAAAAAGGAAATAACAAGTTGAGCAACCGCTTGATTCGCGCAAATATGGCGGATATTTGCCGGTTTCCGCGCTCTTGTTGATTTTTTAATAGATCACCGCTCGCACAACGCTTATTCCGAAAGCGCCTTGCAATGGCCCGACAAACTGCGGATAATGCGCGCCTCTTGCAGTCTGGCCCTCAGCCAAACGCAAGCTGCAATGGTGGCCTTTCCGGTCCCCTCGCAATAATGATCTGTAAACCCCGCCAGGCCCGGAAGGGAGCAACGGTAGCAGTAAGTTATGTGCCGGGGTGTGGCTGGTCAGGTCACCACCCATTTATCCCTTGCCTTTTACAACCCCACCCACAAACTGTTTCCCTTTTCCCTTTTCCCTTTTCCCTTTTCCCTTTTCCCTTTTCCCTTTTCCCCGCATTGACCGCTATAATCCCCGGCACGTTTTTCCCCGGAGAGTAGCCACCGCATGAGTTATCAAGTCCTGGCCCGTAAATGGCGTCCTCGCATCTTCCGTGAGATGGTGGGGCAGGAGCATGTTTTGCAGGCATTGATCAATGCGCTGGACCACAATCGTCTACATCATGCGTATTTGTTTACCGGCACCCGTGGTGTGGGTAAAACCACCATCGCGCGAATTCTCGCAAAATGTCTGAATTGTGAAACGGGCGTGAGTTCTGAACCTTGCGGTCAATGTTCGGCCTGTCGCGAAATCGCCGAAGGTCGCTTTGTAGACCTGATCGAGGTGGACGCAGCCTCGCGCACCAAGGTCGAAGACACCCGCGAACTGCTGGAAAATGTTCAGTACGCGCCGACGCGCGGGCGCTACAAGGTCTATCTGATCGACGAAGTCCATATGCTCTCCAACAGCAGCTTTAACGCGCTGCTGAAGACCCTCGAAGAACCGCCACCCCACGTCAAATTCCTGCTGGCCACCACCGATCCGCAAAAATTGCCGATGACGATCCTGTCGCGCTGTTTGCAGTTCAACCTCAAGAATATGAATCCGGAACGGATCGTCCAGCACTTGAAGTTTGTGCTGGAAAAAGAGCTGGTACCTTTTGAGGAGTCGGCGTTGTGGCAGTTAGGCCGCTCTGCCGATGGCAGTATGCGTGATGCCATGAGCCTGACAGACCAGGCAATCGCTTATGGTTCCGGCAAGATCACCGAGGCGGAAGTGCGGGCGATGCTCGGCACCATTGACCAGGGCGCCGTGTATGAAATTGTGGATGCGCTCGCCGCGCTGGATGGTCCGGCGGTGTTAGCCGCAGTGGCGCGGATGTCCGAACACGCGCCGGATTATGCCAGTGCGCTGGCCGAGATGCTGTCGGTGCTGCATCGCGTAGCCATAGCCCAAGCCTTACCGGAAGCGGTGGACAACAGTTATGGCGATCGCGAGCGCATCATGGGCCTTGCGCAAAAGCTGCCACCGGAAGACATCCAGTTGTTTTATCAAACGGCATTATTGGGCCGGCGGGATTTGCCCCTTGCGCCGGACCCGCGCGCCGGGTTTGAGATGGTCCTGTTGCGCATGCTGGCATTTAAACCCCAGGGTGTCCTCGAAGTCCCGACCCAAACCTTGCCATCTGCCAGCCGTGCGTCGACCGCACCCACGGAGTCCGCGCCGTCTAGCGCAGCTTCGGTTGCGCCAGTTAATACACCCGCGCAACCGGTAAGCCAGCCTGTGGCTGTTGGCCAGCCGGCAGCTGAAAAAACGCCGTTGATTGAAGATAAACCGGTGCCGCAGGCGGCGCCAGCCCAACGGCCGGCTGAGCCAGCGCCGGTTCCGTCTGCACCCATCCATAACGAGCCGCCACCCTTCGATGGTCCCTATGACAATGGGGCGGATTACGCTGAGTACCTGCAAGCACCCGCTGAATACACCGATGACCGAGATTCACCGCCAAAAAAGCCTGAAGCGGCAGTAACGCCGCCCGTCAGTGCGCCGAGCCCGGCGGTTGAAGCAGCGGCGAGCATCGCCCCGACCAGTGCGCCTGAACCAGTGGTTGCGGCCCCGCCGAAAGCACCGGACAGGCTACCGAATCAGGTGTCCGGGATGGTAGCTGGCTCCGTACCAAAGCAAGCGCCGAAACAAATAGCGAAAGTGTCTCTGGAGCAGGCGGGCCCGGAAACCTGGCCCCAGATTTACCTGGGTTTAGGTGTGACGGGCATCCTGCAAAGTACGGCTGCCAACTGCCAGTTGGTGGACCGCCAGGGTAATCAGTTTCATTTTGTCCTGGATGACACCAACAGCACGCTCTACGATGAAGGGCACCAGCAACGTCTGGCGGACCTGTTGAGTGACTACTTTATCGAGCGGGTAAAGGTGGTGATCCGGCCCGGCCAGGTGACCGCCGAAACACCGGCGGCGATTGCCATCCGCCTTCGTCAGGAGCGTCAGGCGGAGGCGGTTGCATCTATCAAGAGCGACCCCATTGTTCAACAGTTGATCGAACACTTTGGCGCAACCCTGCGCGAAGACTCCATTACGCCGGTGGGCCAGGGCTGATCGGTAACGCACTATTTTTAATGAAAACAGAGGTGGTGTATGAAAGGTTTGGGTGACTTGATGAAGCAAGCCCAAGAGATGCAAGGCAAGATGCAGCGGATGCAGGAAGAGCTGGCCAATGCCGAAGTGAAAGGCGAGGCCGGCGCAGGCCTGGTGACTGTGGTGATGACCGGTCGCCACGACGTGAAGCGGGTTTCCATTGACGACAGTCTGCTTAGCGAAGACAAGGAAATGCTGGAAGATCTATTGGCCGCTGCCGTGAATGATGCCGTACGCAAAGTTGAGGCCCACAGCCGTGAGCATATGCAAAAGATGACTGCCGGCATGGGTATTCCGCCGGATTTCAAGATGCCATTCTGATGCGTTGTGCCCGTTTTTAACTCCTGAGACTGCTCCATGTTCAGCCCCTTAATTGATGAATTAATGTCCTCGCTGCGCTGCTTGCCTGGGGTTGGCCCCAAATCCGCACAACGGATGGCACTGCACTTGCTGGAACGGGATCGCGAAGGTGCAGAGCGTCTGGCCCACAGCCTGCACAAAGCGATGGAAGGTGTAGGTCGCTGCCAGCGGTGCCGTACCCTGACCGAACAAACCCTGTGTGGCATTTGCAGCAACAGCCGTCGCGAAGACAGCCTGTTATGTGTAGTGGAAACACCGGCAGATGTATTGGCCATCGAGCAGGCCGGCAGTTACCAGGGCAAGTACTTTGTGTTGTTGGGTCACCTGTCGCCTATTGATGGTATCGGTCCTGAAGATATCGGTGTGGACCAGTTGATTCAGTTGCTGCAAAGTGAGCCCATCAAGGAAGTTATCCTCGCCACCAACCCCACCGTAGAGGGTGAGGCCACAGCGTTTTATATCAGCGAACGCGCCAAGAAACTGGGGGTGGTGGTATCGCGCATCGCTCACGGTGTTCCCTTGGGCGGTGAACTGGAGTTTATTGATGGCGGCACGCTCGCCCATGCTTTTTCAAGTCGAAGACACGTTTAATGTTGATTCCCACCGAACCCACCTGGATCGATCAGGATGCTGATTTAGCCGATTTGTGCGCCCGCTGGCGCCAGCAGGCCGCGATTGCGATTGATACCGAATTTATGCGCAGTAGTACCTTTTACCCTATTGCCGGTTTGATTCAGATCGGTGATGGCAAAGGCTGCTATCTGATTGATCCTTTGGCCATTAATGATTTTGCGCCCTTATGCGAGCTGTTGCTCGACGAGGCTGTCACCAAGGTACTGCATTCCTGTTCCGAGGATCTGGAAGTATTTCGCCGCCTGCTCGGTATAGTCCCTTCGCCTCTGTTTGATACCCAGATTGCTGCCGCCTTTGCAGGTTACGGGTTTTCCATTGGTTATGCGGGCTTGGTAAAAGCGGTGCTCGATACCGAGGTCCCCAAGGAAGAAACCCGGTCCGACTGGTTGCAGCGGCCCCTGAGTACAGCCCAGCTTAAATACGCCGCCCTGGATGTGGCGCATATGCTGATTGTCTACGGCAAACTCCTGCAGGACCTGAAGAGCAGCCAACGTTTGCAATGGGTCAAAGACGACTGTGCGGAATTGGTGATTGCAGCGCGGGCCGCAGAAGATTTCAATGAGGCTTACCAGAAGGTAGGTTTTGCCTGGAAGCTGCGCCCACAGGAACTTGCTGTGCTGAAAGCCTTGAGTATCTGGCGTGAGACCGAGGCCCGTGTGCGGGATATCCCGCGCAACCGCCTGATCAAGGAGCCGGCCCTGTGGGAGATGGCACGCAAGCAACCCCAGGACATGGCGGCGCTTCAGCGTATTCCCGACATTCCCCACCGCACCTTGCAGCATGACGGTGAAACCCTGTTGCAACTGATTCGCCAGACATTACATCTGCCGTCTGAAGCCTGGCCGGCGCGGCTCGATCCGCCGTTGGCGCAGAAAGAAGGGCCGTTGTTGAAGCGCCTGAAAAACCACGTGCGCGAACAGGCCGAACAATTGAATTTACCGCCCGAAGTATTAGTGCGCAAAAAAGAGTACGAAGCCATCGTGCGCTCCGGCATGAAGGGCGGCACCTACACCTTGCCGACCCGTTTACTCGGCTGGCGCCACGGTGTCATCGGCGAAAGTCTGTTACGGCTCGCCCAAGAGCCCGTTGTGCCCACCAGCGAGCCAAGCCTCGAAGAGCCAAGCCATGAAAGTGATCAGTGAAATTTATCGCAGCCCCAAAGAAGAGGGGATGTACCTGTACGTCAACAAAAGCGAAGGGTTGAGCCGCGTGCCGGAAGCATTGTTGCAGCGTTTTGGCAAACCCCAACAGGCGATGGTGTTGGTGCTGACACCAGAGAAAAAGCTGGCCCGTGCTTCCGTCGAAAAAGTCATCGAAAGCCTGCAAACCCAGGGATATTATTTGCAATTGCCGCCGCTCTCGGAGGTAACCGATGAGATGCGCCTGGTACGGTCCTACAATAGCAAGTTGTCAGGTTAAGGTTATGGCAGCACAGGTTTTCTGGCGGGCAAAAACCTTGCAGGAAATGACCCCGGATGAATGGGAGTCGTTATGCGATGGTTGCGGCAAATGCTGTCTGCACAAGCTGGAAGACGAAGACACCGGCGATGTGTTTTACACCCGAGTGGCGTGCGAGTATCTGGACCATGATCGGTGCCAGTGCAAGAACTACGCACATCGCCAGATGCTTGTGCCGGGGTGTGTGGTGCTCACACCGGAGTCGGTGGAGGAGACCTACTGGCTGCCGGACACCTGCGCCTACCGGTTGATTGCAGAGGGCCTGCCGCTGTTCGATTGGCACCCGCTGGTTTCCGGCGATCCGCAGAGCGTGCACAACGCCGGGATGTCTGTGGCAGGCAGGGTGGTGGCGGAATCTGCCGTCGCCGAAGAAGATCTTGAGGATTATGTTATTCGCTGGGTTTAACCCGCAGAGGAGTCGATTGTGGATGGTTATGGGTTAGCGTGGATGATTTATGGTGTGGGTGCAGTGGGTTGCGCCGTGGCCGCTTTTTTGTTGTTCCGCCGGTTCGGGCGTGAATGGGCGATTTTCTTCTTTGTGTCGGTGCTGGCCCTGTTGCTGACGCCTTATGCAGTGGATGCCGAACAGATGCTGATGGCGCCGGCGATTTTCTTCATCGTATTGGAAGGCTTCGCGGAAGGGCTTGAAGCGGTGATGCCGATCATCATGGTAGTGTCCGGTGTATGGCTGGCAGGCTTGGTGATATCCCTGCTGGTGCAACTGGCAGCGCGACGTTTTTCACGGGGGGCGACCGGGTATACCGCGCCTGCATCCCACCAGCGGGAAACCAGTAAGCGGGAAACCGTCTATCGGGAAACGCGACAGGAAGAAGACCATGCCGATGAGGATGACCTGCCGGATCATACTATTCCCCTGCGCGCCGAGCGCTGACCTGACGGGGCCAGTGAGTGCGCAATGCATCACTGGCCTATCCCACTGAATGCCTTGAATTTATCTTCCTTTTGCCAGCAAAGATTGCGAATCATGTGATGGCTGCTATAACTAAGCTGATATCCCCGATTCATCCAGGATTCAGGGCATTAGCCGCCTCGGGGCCCCATGCTTCAGGTTAATGACTGAAGCCAGCTACGATAAAAACAGGCCCAACATGCGCTTTTTTTCCCGTGTCGTCCTTCTCTTGTTGATCGCCGGCCTCCATTCTGTGGCTCACTCTGCCGATGTGAACCAGCCCCTGCCTGCCGATGTGCGGGTGCTGATTGATATATCCGGCAGCATGAAAAAAACCGACCCGCATAACCTGCGTAAACCGGCGATGGAGTTGTTGGTGCAACTTATGCCGGACGGCAGCCAGGCAGGTATCTGGACCTTTGGCCAAGCCGTGAACCTGCTGGTGCCCCATCGCCCGGTAGACGACAACTGGATTACTACCGCTGCCAGCAAGACGGCCGGTATTACCTCTGTAGCGCTGTATACCAACATCGGTGAGGCGCTTGAACAAAGCACCTACGACCGTGAAAAACTGTCCGGGAATTACCGCCACAACATTATCCTGTTGACCGACGGTGTGGTGGACATCAGCCCAGACAGTAATATCAACCAGAGCGAACGGTCGCGTATTCTTGATGAACTCTTGCCAGCATTAAAAGCAGCGGGTTATATCATTCATACCATCGCGTTATCCGATGCCGCAGACCAGGAATTGATGCAAACGCTCTCATTGAGTACCGATGGCGTATTTGCTGTGGCAGATACCGCAGAAGAATTGATGAGCACTTTTCTGCGGATTTTTGATCAGGCGGTACCGGCGGAACGCCTTCCCCTGGAAGGCAACAGGTTTTTGGTGGATGACAGTGTGAAGGAGTTCACCGCATTGGTATTCCGCAAAACCGGCGCAGCACCGACAGTCCTGACGTCACCGGCGGGTGTTGCCTACACCGCGAGCAATAACAAAGACCAGGTCAACTGGTTCAGCACAGACAATTATGATCTGGTGACCGTACAACAACCGGCCGCTGGCGAATGGCTGCTGAAAGCTGACATTGATCCCGATAATCGGGTCACCGTGGTTAGCGATCTGCAATTGCAGGTTGCGCCCTTGATGAACAATGTATTGGTGGGACAACCACTCGAATTAAAATTTTTCTTTCAGGAAGAAAAGCAGCGTGTAACCAGTGCTGAGTTCCTGGGGTTGTTGACGATGCAAGCGCATATCAAACGGCATCACGATGAACAACAGTGGCAAATTCCCCTGGGCAAACGGCATCCTCCTATCGATGGTGTGTACCAGCATGCCCTGACAACCTTTGATGAGGCCGGTGATTATGTTGTGCGTGTGGTCATCGATGGAAAAACATTTCAGCGCGAGTTCAAACACCATGTATCGGTGATTTCACCTTTTACGGTAACCCTTGATAAGGTCATTGAAGATCAGCAGCTTTATTATCGGGTCGATGTATCGCCCGATAAGCAGTTTGTTGATGTTGCCAACACACGCATTGACGCGGCGATAAAAAATTCCGCCGGGCTCCATGAAGTCCAACCTTTATCGATAACTGACCAACAACACTGGCAAGTAGGTGTAACGCCAACAACGGAAGCCAATTACAGTATTGAACTGACGGTATCCGGCAAGCGCAACAGCGGCGCAGCCTTCACCGAAATATTACCGGTGCAATATTTTTCCTATCCGCAGGCCGGTGATCCGGTTAATCCGGTGGATGTTGTTGAAGAGCAGCCAGCAGCACCCGAGCCGGTAGCAGAAGTGCCGGAGGAGCCCAAAGCTGAACCGCAACCAGAACCGGTTGCGGAGCCGGTACCTTCAGGTGGTATCAGTAAATGGATGCTCTATTCAGGTATCGCCCTGGCGAATTTGCTGGTGTTTGGTCTGGCATATTTTGCCTATCGCATGATTGTCAGCGGCAAAGCAAGCGAAGAGCTGGATGAAACAGAAGGCGCAAAAGTATCGGATAATCCCTCCGCCTCTGCTGAAAAATTAGCGATGAAAGAAGTGGGGCAAACGCCAAAGGCAATAGACGTTTCCGCCGATGACCCGGCTGCGCATATCGCTATAGACGCTAATGAGAAAGGGGATGCGGATTTATTTCTGGATCTTGGTGATCTGGAAGATAACCCCGGTGATACGGATAAAGATAAATAAGTCTGCGATTGTGTTTGCCTCATGAATCAGATTGGCTACTCCTCACCTGCGTCGGCATTGTATCGATTGGAAAAACCCTTACCCGTGCAATATTCGCTTGTTAACCGTTTTTATAAACAGTGTGGTTATCGAGTAAATTGTGGGCGCCTGGAACAGGTGTACAGTTTGCGCGACATGCATTCAGTGGAGCTGCATGCCGCTGTGAGATTTTTATCGCAAGAGAATTATTGGCTGTTGCGTAACCTGTGTGTTGTAACGCACCGTCGGGGACAGGGCTTAGCGCGTTTACTTTTGGGGCAAATCCTGCAGCTGACATGGCAACCTGAAACTGCGGTGGGGTGTTATTGTTTCTCGTTGGGGCACCTGCAAACATTTTATGAGTCGCTGGGTTTTCAAACGATGCTACCGGAACAAACACCGGCAGCTATTGCCGAAAGCTATCAACGGTATAGTCAACATCAACCGCATTTGGTCCTGATGGGGCTGGTCGGGCGGTTGAATTTTTCCTGACGAGCCCCATAGATTAAAAACAGCGCCATTTTCTTCACTATTGTTAAACAACCAAAGTTATATTCAACACGATTCACAAAGGAGTCTGCCATGAAGATTGATATTGGTATCAAGAAAAGTGACCGGGAAGATATTGCCGAGGGTCTGTCCAGATTATTAGCTGACACCTACACCCTTTATTTAAAAACTCACAATTTCCACTGGAATGTGACTGGCCCCATGTTCCAAACCCTGCACCTGATGTTCGAAACCCAATACACTGAATTGGCGCTGGCCGTTGATGCTATCGCAGAAAGAATTCGCTCTATCGGTTTTCCTGCACCGGGTACTTACAAGCAATACGTGGAACTCAGCTCTATTAAAGAAGATGAGGGTATTCCCAAGGCAGAAGACATGATCCGCCTGCTGGTGGAAGGCCAGGAGGCGGTAGTGCGGACGGCACGCTCGCTGTATCCCGTCGTAGAAAAAGCCAACGATGAGGCAACGGCAGACCTGCTGACCCAACGCATTCAGTTACACGAAAAGACCGCCTGGATGTTGCGCAGCCTGCTTGAATAACATCGCGCTGCGCCAATAATCCCCATGAAGCCCGGCCAATTGGCCGGGCTTCTTTATTTGGTATCATAGCGGCCATTCGAATGAGGTCGGTTTGTTATGGCAGTTGAGTGGTCAGCATTAAAGCAATACCTGGATGGCGTGATGACGCGCGATAACCATCGCCTGGCACGCCGTTTACAGGATATTGAAAAACTCGCGCGCAATGAAAAAGACTACTTGCCCCAATTACAAAAATGGGAACAGCAGGTATTGGCGTCGCACACATTGGTGAAGCAGCGAGAGGAATCTGCCGCTGCACCAATACACTTTCCCGATCTGCCGGTGTGTGAAAAACGTGACGATATTGCTGCGCTGATCGCTGCACATCAGGTTGTGGTATTAGCCGGTGAAACAGGCTCCGGTAAAACCACACAGATCCCCAAAATTTGTCTGGCTCTGGGGCGCGGCATCAAAGGCATGATCGGCCATACCCAGCCGCGCCGGATTGCGGCCCATACGGTTGCCTCGCGTATTGCAGAAGAGCTGCAATCCCGGCTGGGTGAAAAGGTCGGTTATCAAGTCAGGTTCAGCGATCAGTCCAATGACCAGACGCTTATCAAAGTCATGACAGACGGGATCTTGCTGGCCGAGATTCAGCATGATCGTTTTCTCTCTCGCTATGACACCCTGATTATTGATGAGGCGCATGAGCGCAGCCTCAACATCGATTTCCTGCTCGGTTATCTCAAACAGTTGTTGCCGCGTCGCCCGGATTTAAAAGTCATCATTACCTCGGCCACCATTGATGTGCAGCGTTTTGCCAAACATTTCAACGATGCACCGGTGATTGAAGTCTCCGGTCGCACCTACCCGGTGGATGTCTGGTATCGCCCTCCGTTCAATTCAACAAGTGAGGAGGGTGAGGGTAGCGAGCGGGATGATGATCAATACCAGCAGATTATCGACAGCATTCGTGAGATTGAACAGCATGAAAAACACCAGGGCAAACGCGGTGGCGACATCTTGGTATTTATGAGTGGCGAGCGCGATATCCGCGAAGCAGCCAATGCGATTCGCAAAGCCCAATTTAACCACCTGGAAGTGATTCCGTTTTACGCACGCCTGAGTCTTGCCGAGCAACAAAAAGTATTTGCGCCGCACACCGGGCGGCGCATTGTGCTGGCCACCAATGTTGCGGAAACCTCTATCACGGTACCCGGCATTCGCTACGTGATTGATCCGGGTTTTGCGCGAATCAGTCGTTACAGTTATCGCACCAAGGTGCAGCGTTTGCCGATTGAACCTATCTCCCGGGCCAGCGCGAATCAGCGTAAAGGGCGTTGCGGGCGCGTCAGCGAAGGTATTTGTATTCGTTTATACAGCGAAGAGGATTTTTTATCGCGGCCTGAATTTACTGACGCCGAGATCCTGCGCACCAACCTCGCTGCGGTTATCTTGCAGATGCTGCAATTGCGCATGGGGGATATTCATAAGTTCCCGTTTATCGACAGCCCGGACCACCGCCTGATCAGTGATGGTTTTAAATTGCTGGAAGAACTGCAAGCGGTCGATAGCAAAAACCAGTTAACAACCATAGGCCAGCAGCTAACACAGCTTCCTGTCGATCCGCGTTTCGGGCGGATGCTGATAGCAGCCCAGACCTTCGGCTGTGTGCGGGAAGTGCTGATTATTATCAGTGCGCTCTCGGTGCAGGACCCGCGCGAACGCCCGGCAGAAAAACAACAGGCTGCTGATCAATCCCATCGTCGTTTTTGGGTGGAAAATTCCGACTTCCTTGCTTACGTTAATTTGTGGGATTATTTCGAAAACCTGCGCCAAACCCTGTCGCAGAATCAATTGCGCAAACAAACTAAAAAGGAATTTTTGTCCTATCTGCGGTTGCGCGAGTGGCGAGATATTCACCATCAATTGCGTTTGACCCTGAAGCCGCTCAACCTGAAAGAAAATACCGAACCGGCCAATTACGAAGCGGTGCACCGCGCCTTGCTGACGGGGTTGTTGGGAAATCTTGGCTATAACGCAGAGGAGCGCGAATACGCCGGAGCGCGCAATCGAAAATTTGCGATCTTCCCCGGCTCGTCACTCGCGCGCAAAACGCCCAAATGGATAATGGCCGCCGAGTTGCTGGAAACATCGCGCTTGTATGCCCACACAGTCGCCAAAGTCGAACCGGAATGGGCATTGGGTGCAGCCGAACATTTGGTCAAGCGGCATTATTTCGAGCCTCATTACGACAGCCGCAGTGGCCAGGTCATGGCCTATGAAAAAGTCAGTCTGTATGGTTTGGTGTTAATCGAGAAACGTAGCGTGAGTTACAGCCGTATCGATGCGGCCCAATGTCGTGAGGTATTTATTCGTGCGGCCTTGGTGGAAGGGCAATACAACGATCATCCCAAGCGCCGGCAACAGCAACACCACAAACCGCTGGATGATTTCTTTACGCACCAACAAGCCTTGTTGAAAGAATTGGATGAACTGGAATCCAAAGCGCGGCGTCGGGATATTCTGGCCGATGAGCAAGTGTTATTTGATTTTTACGACGAACGCCTTCCCCGACACGTTATTAATGTTGCCGGCTTCGAATCCTGGCGAAAAAAAGCAGAGCAGGACAACCCGCGTTTGCTTTACATCGACCGTGAACGCTTGATGCGGCATAGCGCGGGCGATGTGACCGAAGCGCAGTTTCCCAATGAACTGGAATGGCGTGGTATGGTTTTTCCAGTGACCTACCATTTTGAACCGGGCCATCCGGACGATGGTGTCAGTGTGCATGTGCCGGTGAGCCTGCTGCATCAGGTTCCGGAACATCGGCTGGAATGGTTGGTGCCGGGTATGTTGCGCGATAAATGCATCAATCTGGTGAAGGGTCTACCTAAACCCTTACGCAAACACTTTGTGCCGGTACCGGATGTGGTGGACAAAGCGCTGGCAGCGATGGCGCCGGACAATAAGCCATTAAGCGAGGCACTTGCGCTGCAATTGAAACGCCAAACGGCGGTAGATATTCCGGCAGATGCCTGGCAGCCGGAGCAGTTGGATAATTTTTATCGCTTTAATATCAAGGTGATGGATGATCGTGGCAAGTGCATTGCGAGTGGGCGTCAGCTTACAGCCTTGCGCGAGCGTTATCGCGAGCAGGTGCAACAAAATATTCAATCTGCCGCGACTGATATTGAACGTGACAACATCCTGACCTGGGACTTTGATGCCTTGCCCCAGAGCGTACAACTGCAGCGCGCCGGCATCAGTATTCGCGCCTATCCGGCGTTAGTCGACAAACACCAGTCTGTAGCTCTGCAAGTACTGGACAATCCACAGCAAGCATTGCATCTGAGCCAGCGCGGCATATCGCGTTTATATGTGCTGGAAGCGGTGCAGACGGTTAAATATCTACAAAAGGAATTACTGAAAGGGCAGGAATTAGCCTTGTCGGTGGCGGGCATTGGTAACCGCGAGCAGGTGGTTGATGACATCCTGATGGCCAGCTTTTGTCAGTTATGCGTGCCGGATCAGCACGACTTGCCGCGCGATCGCAAAGCCTTTGATGGTCGCCTGAACACAGTTCGCGAACAACTTGTCAGTCATGCACAGGAAAATGCGGCAACCCTGGTGGCCAGTTTAAAGCTCCTGGTCGATGTGCGAAAGCAATTGAAACAACATAAAAACGCTCTGGCTTTAGCCTTTACCCTGAGTGATATCCAGCAACAATTGCAACAACTGTTTTATCCCGGGCTGATGTACAACACCCCGCGCGAATGGCTGGAACAGTATCCGCGTTACCTGCGCGCAATTCTGGCGCGTCTGGAAAAAGCGCTCTTGAATCCACAGAAGGATCGCTTGGCTATCACAGAGATTCAGGCCGCCTGGCAGCGGTTGAATGACTTTCTTGCCAAAGAAGGTGCCTTTCAGTTGGCGCAAAAACCTCCCCTGCAGACCTATCGGTGGTGGATTGAAGAACTGCGGGTGTCACTCTTCGCCCAGACGCTCAAAACCCAGGTGCCCATCTCAAGCAAACGACTGGACAAACAGTGGCAACTGGTCCTTGAGCAGCATTAACAAAATTTAATGTAACGAAGCGCAAAGTCGCGCATCTATAGCCCATCAAGAACGTATAGTTATTTGTGTGACGAATGATCTTGATTTTACCGTCAGGCAACTGGTGCCGCGTGGTTTGCTGTGCTAGGTTTGGCTGGCTATTTCATCCCATAACGTTAAAACGGAGTCTTTGATATGAATAAGAAAACTGTGTCCCCGCTGGCTGCTGCTCTGGGTGTAGCTTTCATGGCTTCTGCAACACTCGCGCCTATGGCTTCTGCGGTAGAAAATCCATTTGCTGCTGAAACCTTGACCGCTGGCTACAACCTGGCAGAGAAAGATGCTGAAGGCAAATGTGGTGAAGGAAAGTGTGGCGAAGGTAAGTGCGGTGACGAGAAAGCTGAAGGCGAAGGCAAATGTGGTGAAGGCAAGTGCGGTACTGACAAGGATAAAAAAGCCGAAGGTGAAGGCAAGTGTGGCGAAGGTAAGTGCGGTAGCCACTAATCCTTATCTGGTGCAGTGATGACCATCACACCGGTACACGGCGCAGGCTTGGGCTTGCGCCGTAACTTGCTAAACAGCTTACGGGATACCACCACGGCCGACATTCAGTTTATGGAGGTTGCTCCGGAAAACTGGATTAACGTGGGTGGGCGTTTCGGTAAGCAATTCCGCGCTTACACCGAGCGCTTTCCATTTGTTTGCCATGGCTTGTCCCTGTCTATCGGTTCCCCGGCGCCCCTCAACGTAGAACTGCTCTATGCAGTCAAAGACTTCCTGCGTGAGCACAACATTCGCTACTACAGCGAGCATCTCAGTTACTGTAGCGACGACGGCCAGCTTTATGATTTATTGCCGATCCCGTTTACCGAAGAGGCGGTGCATTATGTTGCCGGTCGGATTCGCCAGGCCCAGGATATTCTTGAACAACGTATCGCCATTGAAAATGCCTCCTATTATTGCGCGCCGCAACAGGAGATGAGCGAAAGCGAGTTTATCAACGCGGTAATCAATGAGGCGGATTGCGATTTACTGCTGGACGTTAACAACGTCTATGTCAACAGCATCAACCATCGTTACGATCCACTGGAATTTCTTAAAGCCTTGCCCGGTGAGCGCACGGCCTACATGCATATTGCGGGACACTTTCACGAGGCGGAAGACCTGCGGGTTGATACCCACGGTGCACCGGTAATTCCCTCTGTTTGGGCGTTACTGGAAAGTGCTTACCAGCTTTATGGTGTTAAACCCACCTTGCTGGAACGGGATTTTAATATTCCTCCCCTGGCAGAGTTGCTGGATGAGGTTAAGCAGATTCAACGACTGCAAGCGCAATGTGATACTGCTTATACCACCCGGCCCAAAGCAATCGGTGGTTGACCCCATGGATTCGTTCCAGCGCACCCAATACCAGTTCACTCGACACCTGCGCGACCCGCAGCGTCATCCCGCGCCGACGGCCATTGAAGACCGGCGGATGGGGATTTATCGCGACCTGATCTACAACAACATTGAAGGATTTATCAGCGGCGCCTTTCCGATCCTGCGCAGCCTGATGGCGGATGATGCCTGGCACACCATGGTGCGGGAATTTGTGGCGACTCACCAATGCCAGACACCTTATTTCCTGGAAATCAGCCAGGAGTTTTTGCATTACCTGATGCATGAACGCGGCACGCACGCCGATGATTTGCCCTTCATATTGGAGCTGGCCCATTACGAATGGGTTGAGCTGGCCCTGGATGTGGCAACGGAGACGCTGCCAGCATTTGAAGATCATGGGCTGTCGGTGCTGGACGGCAACCTCCGGATTTCACCGCTGGTGTGGTGTCTGTCCTACCGTTTTCCTGTGCATCGCATCGGCCCGAATTATCAACCCGCCGAGCCGCCGGCTGAGCCCAGTTTCCTGGTGGTATATCGCAATCGCGCGGATGCCGTGAAATTTCTTGAAGCCAACGCCGTTACCATCCGTTTGCTGCAACTGTTGCAGGAAGAAACCGGATTAACGGGCAGGGCAGCACTGCAACGCATTGCTGCCGAATTGCAGCACCCTGATCCAGCAGCACTCGAGCAGGGTGGCAAGCAATTACTTGAAAATCTGGTAGTTCAGGAGATCATCGCAGCGGTGTTGCCACCGGTCGAGATAACACATCAAATTTAATTGCTGTTTTTTGGTGGTGAGATATTGGTTTTGAGCCAGTATTGGCTGATTTGCTGGAGCAGGTCAGAGAACGCCGCAAAGTCGACGGGCTTTTGCAGATAACTATTTACCCCCCGGTTATACCCTTCCAGAATATCTGACGTCTCATCGGAAGTGGTGAGGATCACCACCGGTGTGTGTTCATAGCAGGGGTGCTCGCGCAGGCGTTGTAATACCGTGAGTCCATTGATCCCGGGTAATTTGATATCCAGTAGAATGAGATCCGGATTGCGTGAGGGACAACGACCTTCGTGTTTGCCGGTCGCGAATAAAAACTCCAACGCATCTTCTCCCGAATGTACGACCTGAATGTCATAACTGCGGTCATTCTTGGCAAACCCCATTAGAGCCAGCTCGGCTTCGTCAGGATTGTCCTCCACTAACAATATTGTTTCCGTGCCCACTTTCTTTGTTCCTTGACCATAAGGTGAAATAAAACGTTGCGCCTTCTCCCGGTGTTGATTGTGCCCATATGCGGCCACCGTGGCGAGCAATAATCCGTTGGACCGTCGCAAGACCTATGCCCACACCATCAAACTCTTCGGCTTTGTGTAAGCGATTGAAGGGACTGAACAAGCGGTCAGCGTAAGCCATATCGAAGCCTACACCATTATCAGAAATATAATAGACGGTTTCTTCATTAAGTAATGTTATCCCGAATACAATTTTTGCATTTTTCTGGTGGCGGGAATATTTCCATGCGTTGTCTAATAAATTATTGATCAATACATCAAAAAAACGTTTATCGACATCAGCATAAATATCTGGCTCCAAAATCAACATAATTTGTCGTTGCGGCTCGCGTTCCTGAATGCGGTTAAAGATCTCTGCCACTTGCTCAGAAATATTTACACGCTGCACCACCATTTCACCTTGAGTGGCGCGTGATAAACGTAAAAAGCTGTCGATCATCTCCGCCATTTCACGGGTGCCGACTTCAATGCGCGATAAATAATGGCGGCCTTTTTCCTCAAGGCGCTCTTCATATTCTTCGCATAAAATCCGGCGGAAACCTTCAATGCGGCGAAGCGGGGCGCGCAAATCATGTGAAACTGAATAGCAGAATGTACCTAATTCCTTGTTAGCCGCTTCGAGTTCGGCCGTGCGTTGCCGCACACGTTGTTCCAGCACAGCATTTAAACGATTGACTTCCTCTTCAGCTTTACGCCGCGCAATATTATCTTCCGCCAGGCGTTTATTTGTGTCGCGTAAATTTTCATAGGCCTGATGCAAGTCTTGTGACAGATGGTTGAATGCTTTAACCACTAAATCCAGTTCGTCTTCTCGGGAGGAAGGTTTGCGGTGCAATGCCAACTTTTGCGGCTCTTTTTCCACATCAAAACTGCGCAGGAAATTAGCGATAGTGGTCAGGTGATGAGTCACCAGATAGTAAAAAATATACAGGGTAAATAAAGATACCAGAAAGGTTTTGATACCCTGACTCAGCAGGATCACAATCGCCTTGTCCCACAGGCGTTGATACACCTCGTTCAAGGACACCTGGATTGTCAGCATGCCGATCTCACGTGTCTCGCCCGAGACATTGTGAAGAATAGGGTAGTTGCGC
>DATJLH010000283.1:0-3736 GCA_035490615.1 Cellvibrio sp. | reverse complement strand
GGAATACCGGTATCACGCTGCCGTCAATATTCGTGTACAAGCGCCCCAGAGATAAGCCGTGTAATTCGCTTCGGCCACGCCAGACCAGGTTGTCCTGTACCGGTAACAATGCCAGCGCCATACTCGGATACCAGGCGCCCTCGCGAAACCAAAGCAACGCCTGCTGTAAATTATTTTCCTGAGAATTTATGACAGGTGTCGGAAATATTTGCCACGGCAGGTTAGCGGATTCCAACAGCGGCGCGGCGGGAAATAACGGCGGTTGCATACTGGCGGGCAACCATTGGTAATACATTGTCCAGCGCGGCTCCCTCGCCATCACCTGTTGTGTTGGCGCAAGCGTGGTCGAGAATGTTTGGCTGCCCACAATGACGTCCGGCGAGGCAAGCCAACGCTGTAATCTCTGCTGCGCGGCGAGGCGCGTTTGCCAGGCCGCGTCGGCAGGTGGCGGCGTGACATCCGAGGGGGGCGTTTCAGTAACTGGCAGGGCAACAGGTGGGACAAGCGGGCGCGGTAAATCGTTGAGGATAATGCCGGTGCGTTGTTGTTTTTTACTCAAATACTCGAGCAGTGATAGCACGTCCGGGTTCTGGCCTGGATCGTCCATCAACTGCTGCATCTGCGTCGATGAAAGTTCCAGCATATCGATAACCGGTGGACGTTGGATGCCGCGCGATAACGACGCGCCGGTATAAAATAATTGTCGATCAAGCTGCGTCAAAAATGTTGGCGTAACCGCGCTCAGGATAAGCCACAGCCCTGGCACCCACACCAGTAAACGCAAATCAAAAAAATTAATAATCGATTGTAAAAGAGATCGCATGGATTCAGCGCATTAGCGGTCCGTGTAATAAATACCGGGAATCCAGCTTTTTTTAATGCGCACGGTTTTTTCCAGCTCGTTAGGTAAGCTATCCACCACGCGCAAATTATGTGTACCGATCACAATATTATCGGCCGCCTGGATGGGGCTGACGGTTAAGCGTTTGCCATTCACAAAAACACCGTTGGTACTGTCGAGATCGCGAATCTGATAACCGGTGTCGGTCTTTTCGATGATCGCATGTTGCGCACTGACCGTCGCGTCGTCGATCACGACCTGATTACTGGTGCTGCGCCCGATGGTGATGTGTTCAGCGAGTTCGTAGTGAGAAATATTCGACCCGCGCAATTCATGCAGAATATAAGGCATGATGCATTCCCCAAGTTTATGGTGGTTTACTGCCCTGAGCGGACATTCCCTTGGTGTCGCTTATATGTCACAGCAGGTCTGCCCTGGCGACCGCGATCAAATTTTGAACCACAACGCAGAATAGCACAGCCTCCCCATACAAATTGTGACGCCAATCCGCTCTGTCAGCATGGAATCGCAAAAAGGGCTCTGATCCGCCATGGCAAACAAAACTTTGGGAATAGCTTTGCGTATTTTTATACTCAACCGCTAGCTGGGGCTGAGCGGCTCATTGGTGACGGGGCACTTTCGATTTACACTGCACTCTATTTTTCAAGGCGCTATTGGATTATTTAGCGCGCCCCTCTATAAAAATCGGCCTGTTGCCGTTGTCATTTAATGAGTTGCCGCTGCTGGCGTAAGGAGCCCGTTGTGAAGTTGTTACTCAAAAGTCTTGCTGTGCTGATCGGATTCGTCGTGTTGGCACTGATTCTGTTGGTTTTGCTGTTTGATCCCAATGTCTTTAAACCCCGTATTGAAGCCCTGGCACGCGAGCAAGGGGTAGCCTTAAGTATCAACGGTGATCTGGGTTGGACTTTGTGGCCCAGCCTCGGGATTGATGTCAACGATGTGCGCCTCGCGGCACTCAACACACCGGATCAATCCATCGCCCGGCTGAATGAAGCCAGTTTGTTGCTGGCGATCAGGCCATTGTTCAGCGGTGAGGTCATTGTGCATCACGTATTGGTCGATGGAGCCGTTATTGACCTCAGTGTGGATGAACAAGGCACCGGCAACTGGGAAGCCTTGACCACCGACAACAGCACAACCGCTGAGACACCGGCTGCGCCCGGCGATAGTACAGCAACGTCCACCGGCGACACCGCAAGCACCGGGGATGCGGGCCAGCAGATGCAACTCGCCATTGAAAAAATCAGCGTGAGCAACAGCGCCCTCACCTACACGGATGCTCAAAGCGGACAGCAGATCGCCGCCCAGGACATTGCATTGATCGTCGAACAATTTAATTTGCAAGGCGATCCGTTTAACCTGCAATTATCCATGACCACTCATATCAGCCAAGCGGAGCAACCAAACCAGACCCTGAACCTGGAAACCCGTTTGCAACAGCAAGTATTGTTGACCGAAGACCTTAACCAACTGACGTTACGCGATGGTCAACTCACCGTGCATATTAACGGCCCGCAGGCCGCGGCGTTGCGCGCGAACTACCAGGTTTCGGTGAATGATCTGCAAAATACACCGCGCGTTGAAGGTGACCTCACTATTCCCTCATTCAATGCACGCAAGCTGTTGGCTGCATTAGGCACAGAACTGGAAACTGCCGAGGCCTATGCCTTGAGCGATGTTTCACTGGAGACCCATTTTACCGGCAGCCCGGAGGCGATCGCCTTTGAGCCATTGACGATCAAACTGGATCGCACCACCATCAAAGGGCGTGCGGCGATAACCGATATCGCGAATAGCGCCATTAACCTTGCGCTCACCGGCGACACGATCAATATCGATCACTATCTTGCCCCCGCCAGCGACGCCGAAACGCCTCCCGCCACCGATAGCGCAAGCGGTGATGAAGAACTGATTCCACTGGAAACCGTCAAGTCTCTGAATGCCGACATCAGTGTCGATTTTGCGCAAGTTACCGTTGCTGATATGCCACTGAAAAATATCAGTCTGCGCACGACAGCGCGCGATGGGGTGGTCAATGTCAGCAAGGCACAAGCGACAGCTTATGAAGGCGTGATCGCAGCCACCGGCACACTCGATGGCCGTGGCGATACCGCTGCAATCAAGTTCGACGGCAAGGTCGACAGCTTTCAGTTGGAACCTTTCCTGAGTGATATGGCGCTGAATGAAAAAGTAAATCTCACCGGTGCGATCAACGCCACCACCGCCGGCACCACCCGTGGGGTTACGATGAACCAGTTGCTGGACGCCCTGGTTAACGAAACCAACATTGCCGGTGCACAGGTGCGCTTTTTCCCGCTAAATATTGAACAGAAATTCTGCCAATTGGTGAACCTGGTCAACCGGGTGGATGATCCGCAAAAAGCCTGGGAAGAGTTTACCGAGATGGAAGACCTTTCCGGCAAGATCACCATGGCCAAGAGGGTGATTACCGTTGAATCCTTTAACGCAGGCATCGAGCAACTGATGCTTGGCATCAACGGCAATCTCGATCTGGGTAATGACCGTTATGATTTCCGCCTGCCGTTGAAACTGATTCCTACGGCCACTACCACCGAAACCACAACCGAAGGTACAACAGTAGCGGCAACCAGCGCCGAAGGGTGTATCATCGGCAGCAATTATTGGTTAAACCGCAGCCTGTCGCTCTTACGCTGCCACGGTTCGCTGACCGATCTTAACCCGGTGCGCGATTGTCGCCCGGACAGCAAGGCACTGGCTTCGTTGACCAAGGATTTCGCGGAGTACAAATTGCGCGAAAAACACGGCGACAAAATTGATGCCGTCGAACAGAAAGTGGATGCAAAAAAAGATGAGTTGCGGGAAAAACTCAACGAAAAACTGGGCGGTGAAGAC
>DATJLH010000282.1:0-16503 GCA_035490615.1 Cellvibrio sp. | reverse complement strand
GAAGATGCGATTCGGGATGTGCGAGCTTATATTGTGACCTGGTATAACTCGCGAAGACCACATTCAACTCTGGGCTACAAAAGCCCGATTGAATTTGAAAAGTGTGCTTAATTTTTTGTCCGGTTTTTGTTGACCATTACACTCTGTCGATCTGATATTTTTCTAATTGCTTGTTGTATACACAAACTTCTCTTTGGATTTCATCAGACAAGGCAAAACATGAGTGAATGATCAGGACGATCATCATGAGAGGTTTAACTATCTTCATGTTGATCACCTTTATAGCTGCTGAGCGATAAAAGCAACCAAAGGGACAGATGACCCCTTGGTCAAAACCTTGGCTTCAGCTGGATTAATCACGATAGTTTTCGTGGGGTATTTCTGATGGATTCGATTCTTAATATCTATTTGGACAAACGCCATCAATGAGTTTTCATTAAACCCATATCCTGTGGGTGGGTTACTTTCCAGTCTCTTGTCAAAATTTACGTCTTGAACTGGTATGTCAAATTTTTCAGCAATGCATTTTTGAACTATGAGCGCAGCATAAAAATATACGTTCATTTTTTTTGTCCTTTAAATTATTTTCGCTAAAGTCCACTTTTTTAGACAGACTCACATAATCAGTATTATCACATTGCACTTAAGAACACATATTCTTAAGGTGGATTAAAAAACCAATCGTTATTATTCCGTACTCACTCAATATCTTTGGGCATATTTCTGCTTGGTGCACAATCAGATCTTCATCCTGCAAAGTTGACTCTTGGTAAAAACGATATCTCATATGGTACTAGTTCTGCATTTAACCTTATAGATGGCTAAGGCGCCAGAATCATTGAATGCTTTTTAAGATCAGTTAGTAATTGATTACTCATTATTTATTCAGCGGTTGATGCTTTTTAAAAAAGCAATTACAAGGCATTACACATTATCGGTATATATTTATCGGAATTGACATCTGGCAGTTACTGAATATTATCGCTAAGACTCAATCCGAAAATTCATCGCCACACACAGGAGCCACTTATGTCCGGAACGACGCACGGCCAGTTCGATGATTTATCCAGCCTGTATGAAGATATGGCTTCCTGGCCTTTTCGTAAGGAGATAGAAACGCCCAGTGTGTTGGAAACCCTTGGCGATGTACGCGGTAAGGATGTACTGGATTTTGGTTGCGGTGACGGTACCTATTCCCGGATTCTCAAGCGTCTGGGGGCGAGGAGGGTGGTCGGTTTTGATGTGGCCGACGGCATCTCGCCCACGGGCAGCAGCGTGACAGCGAGAACCCACTGGGTATTAAGTAAATGCGATTTAATGCAATCCGGTAATAAAGAAGTTTTGCAAGAAACTCGTTGAGCATGGGGAGCTTAAAAAGTAGCGCTCGCAGCCTGCATGAAAAATGAGAGTGGCAAATTAACAGATATTGATTTTTTTTCCATAGTTGCTTGTTATGCATCACTTCCTACATTAGTTGCTAACCTAGAAATTGATGCTATTTTACAAATTCGGGTGGCTAAAAATATGCCCGATCATTCAATAAATCATCAAGGAGTAAATACTATGTCTGTAAATCAAGGTGGTGGTGAGGGCGATAAGGGCGGTGTGGGAGGCCCTTCGAATCCTGGTGGAAATTACGATCATGACACTGGCGGGCCAGGCAGAGATAGAGGTGGAAATCCGAACGCGCCAAAGGAGGGCGGTAAAGATGGTAAAGGAGGCAAGGATGGTAAAGGAGGAGGCAAATAAATAGTTTATAGCTGGGTTTGGTTATCATGACGAACCCAGCCCATATTTTGCTAGATTTGACATATATATTGCATGCGCATTATTTCTCTTTAAGCATTATTTAGCATTTACATAGAACTCCTGAATGTAAACGTTTTGACTGAGTTGATCGGTCAGCTTTGCAGTTGGATCGTATTACACAATAGCAATGCAAGCTTTTGTGGTATTGGTGCAGGCAGGCTATTAGGCCTACGCTCTTTGTAAGAGATATCCTACAAAAAGAATCGATTTAAACCACTGGCGCTTAAAACATTATCCTTTAATATGCCCCTTTAACTCATTTCTGGGACGAATCGTGACAAAATTAGTAATTGGAAAGGACGCTATCGAAGTAAAGGCGGCGAAGAGAAAGGTCTTGTCGAATTTACGAATGCTCAATAGCCGTATTCAAGGCTTGTGCCGTAGCTCGGCGAGCTTTGACACCTTGTACGCGTTCTACAATGCGAAGGTGGAAGAGCAGCTCAGTATTCTGGCGTGGTTTGACAAGTTTGATCAGCCTGCACCGTTTAGCGATTCATCGACGTTAACCACAGCCGATAGACCCCTGGAATCTTCATGGGCCTGATGGCCCCCCCAATACCCCCCTTATTTCTGTTATCGCCAAATGTAGGGTAAAGCGCTCCAGCCGCTATACCCTCAGGTGAAATGCTATAGTGCGCGATAATGGCGAATGGCAAGTTAATGAGCTTGTTCATCAAAGTAGTGTTAACGCCAGCTCATTGTAGAGAGCCAAAAAGTTTATCAATTACATCACGAGGAGACTTTATGTATATCCGTCAATGGGTAGCCGGCGCACTGATGTTGTTATCGATGGCAACAGCAGCGCAACATCAACCTTATCAAGACATTAAGCTCAAACAATTTCCAGAACTCCAGCCGCGAACACTGTCATCGATAGACAACAAGAAACCGACCTATTTGAAATTCTGGGCAAGCTGGTGCAAGCCCTGCATGGAGCAAATGCCGCACTTCGAAAAAACCTATCAAAAATACCGTGATGAATTAAATGTTATCGCGGTTAATATCAACATGAATGAAGAAGCAGCGCGCATTGAAGAAGTGATTAAACGCTTTGATTTACACATGCCTGTCTGGCTGGACAATGAAGGAGCGCTGGGCGTTGCGCTCGGTTTAATCGGAACGCCTTACAGCGTTCTTATTAATCCGGAAGGAAAGGTGCTGTATACGACTCACGAATCAGATGCAGCGCTGGATGTGCGTCTTGCAATGCTCGCGGAAGGAAAATCCGGCGAAAGTGGAATCACCGCCGAGCCCGTGAGCCGTGAGCAAAAAAAGAAACTCCTTGAACCCTGGGCTCAAGGAGAGCATTTGATATTTTTTACCGCGACCTGGTGTGACTGGTATTTGGCTGATACTCGACCAGAAATGGCACAACAATGTAAATCAGCCCAATCGGATCTAAACACCTTGCATAAACGTTTACCCGATATGCCCTGGCACGGGGTTGTCAACCATTTGTGGACTGACGAGCAGGCGTTAAAGGAGTTTACTCAAAAATATAATCTGCGCATTGGCTTCAGTATCGATACATTCGGTGTTTTGTTTAATGGTTTTAAAGTCAGGGATATCCCCACGCTGGTTTGGATAAAAGACGGGAAAATAGTGATGCGCATTACGGATTTTGAAAATATCGATGTCGTCGTTGATCAACTTCAGGCGACAGTGAAAAATAACGGCGAGTCGTGATTTTTCATAGTAGTGACAAGTAATGTCCCGCGCCAACAATGTCGCCAATCTCATAATTTAATATAAAAAATATTTCCAGCCGAGACGAACCGGAACTTATCGCTACGCAATGAGTAGAAGTTACGGTTCGTGAGATCAGCAACATGTTAGTTTGCTCTGTGTTTTGCTAACAAGGCTGAGCTTGAATCGGCGCGGAGGAAAAATCCGCCGCGTCTTATCGGAGGGGCGAGTCAATATGAGGATGTTGTTGGCATGTATCGCTCTTTACTAATGGACACAGGCAGGGATATTTCTATGAAAATTTTTATTAAACGTTTATGCGGTTTAGCGGGTTGCATGATGGTCGCCGTTTCTCTTCATGTTGGTGCGGCAGAATTCACGTGTGAGCCCGGTCAGTATTATTGTCTTTATAATGCTGTCGCGGCGGCCAACCAAACCAGTGAGCCCGATATTATTCGGTTTTCTGAGGGAATCCATTACACCAACAGAGGTTACCCCTCACGTTGCGCGCCCCTCATCTGGACCGATATCACCATCGTCGGTGCTGGCAGTGATCTTTCCATGATACATGCGCAAGGGTCCTGCGCATTTTTCTACGTTGGTGACCAAGGCTCGCTCACCCTGCGCGATATTACAATCTCTGGCGGGAACCTTGTTGGACGTCTAGCTCCGGGTATAGCGCAGTACGGTGCCGCTGTTTACAATCAAGGGCTTCTTCATGTCGAGCGAAGCATTTTCAGAAACAATGGTATCAACGAAAGTGTTGCCCCTTTGTCTGGCGGTGGTGCCATCTACAACAAGTACGGCGGCGAGGCCCACATAAGCGATACCGAATTTTTGCACAACAGTGTTAGAGAGGTAAATTATGGTGGGGCCGCGATACTCAACGAAGGCACCATGACGGTCACGAGAGCCTACATTCATGACAACGGCGGTCTTGGCGGCATTATTGTTAATGGTATGGAGGGAGCGTCTACCGAAGCAGTTCTAACTATTTCTGACTCCATCATCGAAAACAATTCCAAAGGTAACGGGATCAGAAATGATTCGAGGCTAGTGATCGAACGCACAACCATACGCGATGGTGACGCGGCGGAGGGCGGCGGCATTTATAACGGCGGCGAGATGACCGTGCGAGAAAGCGCCATCATTCGCAATACAGCCATTAAAGGCGGTGGGATTTATAGCGCTGAAGGTGCGACCTCGACCATTATTAACACGACGATTAGCCATAACCACGCGCGAGGGAAGGTTGAGGGTAACGGCATAGGCGGCGGTGTTTACAACTATGGTGGCACGGTGAATCTAGCGAATGTGACGATTGCTTCAAATACGTCGCAAGGTCTAGGTTCGGCGATTGCGGCAACGTCTGATGCTGATGGCTCTGCGTACACCTACATCAAGAATTCTATGATTGTAGGGCATGCGAACACGACGATAGACCAATCCTGTTATGACTTCGGCCCCAACGACACGCCCAAAAATCTCTTGCTGGAAAATAATCTAATTACCGCAGAATCAAATTGCTATCCTTCCAGCACCGATATCAGCGTAGATGAAGCAACCACCTTCACCGACGTCATTGGTCCCATAGCAGATTATGGCGGCCTCACCCCAGGTTACGCATTACTGCCAGGCAGCCCGGCGATTGATAACGAAGATAAAACCTGCACGGATTATGAAGGTTTTCCGATTCTGATCGATCAACACGGCAATGCCAGAACCGGTTGCGATATTGGTGCGGTTGACTCCTCTGCTGAAATGCATCCGATAGGACTTCAGTTGCTACTGACTGACAACCAAACGGGTATTCAGCCTGGCTCAACAGGCACTATGATTTTGGTCATGCTGTCGCGTGCCGATTCCAGTAACCCGTTCGAACCTCTTTGGGACGTTGACCGCAGCACACTTCGATTAGGCTCAGCCGGCGCCACGCCGTTCAAATACACCCGGCTAGACCTCAACGAAGATGGTATCCATGACCTGGTGATGAGATTTAACATCAACGAAACCGGCCTTGCTTGTGGTGACGCCGCGATTGACTTGCACGGCACGATGGTTGGCGGCGCCGAGTTTGTTGCCCGTGCTGATATCGTGACGGTTGGTTGTGGTGAGTAGTTAGTATTGAGTTCATCTCAGGGAGGAGATGAAAAAGCGAGGGTAGCGTGGAATATTCAATCCCTTGCTTCTGATGTTTGCATGCCCATAAAAATGGCAACTCTTTTGTTGCTATTTTAGCTATATACAACAAAAAAGTTTCTTTTCGCCTATGCAGTTGAATTTATTCCTTCCTGATCTTCTTCAACAAAGCCACCCGCTGCTGATGGGTCAATTTATTCAATTCCAGCAACAACTCCGCTAGGTCATCCTCCGGGCAATACAGGTACGCCATCGGCACATTCAGGATATCGGCAAAGCGTTTGGCGGTGTCCAGGTCGGGCAGGTGTTTGCCGCGTTCGTAGTGATTCATGCGTGGGCTTGCAGTGAATTCGTCCAGCCCGGCTTGAATGCCAAGCTGTTTTTGCGATAGGTCGGTTTTCTTCCTCGCTTGTGCCAGCCGGGTGGCAAACAGCGTTTGGTGCGTCATGGAGGTCTGTCTCAGTCAAAATGGGACTAAGAGATTCTTAGTTTTTGGGTTGACGCGATACTAAGGATTACTTAGCATTGGCAATGCTAGTTCACTACCGGCTATTGGGCTGGGGCTTTCCCCGGTCATTTTTTACAGGGGTGGCGTTTTCGCCAGGGTATGTTGTTGAAGGATGTGCTCAGGTCAAAAGTGTGCAGGGTGGGCGAGCCATCCGGTTTTTCCATGCGGGGTTTTATTCGCTGGGCCGCGATGCTGGATAAATCGTTGTTGCTGAAACTGCTGGATGCGCTCCAGGCAGAGCTGGATGAAGAAGAGCGCAATCTGCGCGAGGTCGCTGAGCTGGTGCAAGGTGCGATGCTGCATCACGAGTTGCGTCAGCAGTGGTGCCTGCGTTGTGCACAGTTGCGTGCGTATTACCGGCGCCGCGAGGGCGCTGGTGCCACGCGTCGCGGCAAGGGTTTG
This sequence comes from Cellvibrio sp., assembly GCA_035490615.1. Taxonomy (GTDB): domain Bacteria; phylum Pseudomonadota; class Gammaproteobacteria; order Pseudomonadales; family Cellvibrionaceae; genus Cellvibrio. The sequence continues at coordinate 9,959 of DATJLH010000282.1, read as the reverse complement.
CAAGGTCAACCTTAACAAGGACGATAGGGAGTGGTCATGCAGTTGCAGGATGCGATTAAAGCGAAGATTTGTATTAATCGACTAACAGCGAATTATCCCTTGGGGGATTTTGTGCAATGGGTGGAGCGCGAACACATCCGTTTACCGGTGTTGGCGGTGTTGTTGGAGCGTATCCAGAAAGAGTTGGATGCAGAAGCCGCCGCGTGCGGGCAATTAATCAATCGATATTGGTGTTTGTATTGTGGTCAGGTGCGGGCGTATTACCAGGCTATTATTCGCGAACCAGGCCGTGAGCAGGCGTTATCGTTTTTGTTGAAGGAGTAAGTATAAAAATTTACCTGCTATGTTGGTAATTTTCGGCAATTTCTGCACAAAAAAGTCTAAAAGTTTTTCATAAATTTTTTATCTGCGCTTGTATAATCAGCGCCCTTTTAACACATGGAGATAGAAACGGATGGCTAATTACGGATCGACAATGTCAATGACAGGATCTGCGTTAAAATTATTGACAGGTTTATTATTTACCGCTGCGCTTGTTGCGTGTGGAGGTGGCGGCGGAGGTGGAGGCGGTTCATCCAGCAGTACTGCGAGTAACGTTGCGCCGGTGGCGAATGCCGGCGCAGATAAAACGGTAGATGCGGGCGCGACCGTTGAATTGGTTGCTGGTGGAACCGATAGCGATGGTCGTATCACCGGTTATCAGTGGACTCAGCTTACCGGTACCAAGGTTTCACTGACAGCAATTGATTTGGATGCTGCCCATTTTTCTTTTGTAGCACCATCAACCGGTGCGGAAGATTCCACGACGCTGGAGTTCCGTTTGCAGGTTACCGACAATGATGGCGCTACAGCAACGGACACCGTGGTGTTTACCATTAACCGCGTTAACAAGGCACCCATAGTCAACGCTGGTACCGATCAAACGGTCATCGGTCTGTCGGAAGTGAATCTTGTGGGCACTGCTTCCGATGACAGCGGCAAAATTGAATCGTATCTCTGGACTCAAACTGCGGGTGAAACGGTGTCTCTCACCGGTGCCGATAGCGCAACTGCTTCCTTTGTCGCGCCATCTACCAATGAAGAACTAACCCTCGAATTTGCATTGACCGTCACCGACCCTGATGGTGCTACCACAACTGATGTGGTTGCTATTGTGGTGACATCGGAAAATGCGCCCATCGTTTCATTTATCTTTCCGCCCGCCACGGGCGTTTATACGAAGGCCAGCATTAGTGCGTTCGGAACCTCTGAAACAAAGAATGGTGCGACTGTGGCAACGGTTGAAGTCAGCGCTGGGGGTACCAGCGTAATAGCGGACGTGGAAGAGGACGGCAGCTGGCGTGCGGACAATATTCCCGTGCCGGCGGGCGCGAGTGAATTTACTGTGACGGCAACCATTACCGACAGTGAAGATCTTTCTCAATCGGCTTCTGCAACCTTGATGACGGATGGTGGCAGTGCCGGTAGTGGCGAGATCTGGCGTGAGCCAAAAGCGGTGGCGGTAGTACCAGGTGCTGATTATGTGTATGTGCTTACGGGCGGGCTTGATGCCAGTGCCAGAGGAATTGTTCCGGTGAATATCAAAACCGGACATCGTGGTGAATCAATTACGGATTTTACTGACAATTCGTTAGGCTCTCAGACTCCCGTATTTCAGGACATGTTATTTGATACGGCAAACGAGCGGTTATTGCTGGCCAGTAATCCTGGTCAGGGAGCACCTCAAATTGTTGCGGTTGATATTGAAACGGGTGTTCGCACGACGATATCCAGTGACGACCGGGGCACAGGAGATTCATTTGCAAATCCGGTAAGTTTGGAGTGGGGGCAAGGCCATCAGCTTCTGGTAACGGACAATACTGCCGATGCGATCTTTATGGTTGATCCTGTGTCAGGTAATCGTACAACTGTCGTTGATGCAACTGCTCTTGATGTTGCCATTGAGTCACCCCTTTTTGCCTCATGGATCGAGAGTTCAGACGAACTCATCGTTACGCCTAATGTTATTTTCGATCACTATTTTATTGGTATTGAAAACTGGCAGACCGCGCCGTTAACGTATGTACATTCAACGAACGATGGAAATACGGGCCCCGAGATAAACCGAACTGTTCAGGGATCTGCTGTGGATGAGGCCAATAATCGTCTGTTGGTTTTGGACGGCCATGATCAATTGATAGCGGTTAATCTGGAATCGGGAGACCGCACGCTGCTCGCAGAGAGCGTGACCAATATTAGCTCTCCTTTCGAGTTAAGCAAAAATCTGGAATATGATCCTGTAAGCAAGCTACTATTTATTGTAGAAAGTAATATTAATACCGGCTTATACGTCGTCGATCCCCAAAGCGGTAGTGTTGTATTACTCAGCAACTAACTACTAAAAAAACCTGCCGATCTTCTCACCAAAGATCGGCAGGTGTTTACTTATCACACCAATTCAACTCACTTAATTCACATCAAAGCGATCCAGCATCATCACTTTATTCCAGGCTTTGGCAAAGTCATTCACAAACTTTTCTCGCCCGTCATTTGCTGCATAGACTTCAGCCACTGCGCGCAGCTCTGCGTGTGAACCAAACACTAAATCCACCGGCGTTGCCGTCCATTTGACTTTGCCGGTTTTGCGGTCCAGCCCTTCGTACAGTCCTTCAGTTTTTTCAGATTTTTTCCATTGCGTGGACATATCGAGCAGGTTCACGAAAAAGTCGTTGCTCAGGGTGCCCGGTTTATCGGTGAAGATGCCGTGTTTGACGTTGTCGCTGTTGGCGCCGAGCGCGCGCATGCCGCCGACCAGTACTGTCATTTCCGGTACGGTCAGGGTGAGCACATTGGCACGGTCTACCAGCATCTCCGCCGGCGATTCAGTGTTGCCCTTGGCAAAATAGTTGCGGAAGCCGTCGGCGGTAGGTTCCAGTACCGCAAAGGATTCTGCATCGGTTTGCGCTTGGGTAGCATCAACGCGACCGGGCGTGAAAGGTACTTCAATGTCATAACCGCCTTTTTGCGCAGCTTGTTCAACAGCTGCCACGCCGCCCAGTACGATCACGTCGGCGAGTGAGACTTTTTTATTACCGCGTTGTGCCTTGTTAAAATCGGTCTGGATTTTTTCCAAACGTTTCAACACTTTCGCCGTTTCTTTTGGATTATTCACGCTCCATTGATTTTGCGGTGCGAGGCGAATGCGTGCGCCGTTGGCGCCGCCGCGCATGTCGGTGTCGCGGTAGCTGGCGGCGGAAGCCCAGGCAGTTCTCACCAACTCAGCCGTGCTCAAACCCGATTTGAGGATGTTGGATTTCAAGGTTGCAATATCGCTCGCGTTAATCAATTCGTGGTCAACTGGCGGCAACGGATCTTGCCAGATCAGATCTTCACTGGGCGCGTCCGCACCGATATAACGAGAGCGGGGCCCCATGTCGCGGTGCGTTAATTTGAACCAGGCTTTGGCAAACGCCAGTTCAAATTCTTTGGGGTTTTCTTTAAAGCGCAGGGAAATTTTGCGAAATTCCGGATCTTCTTTTAGCGCGAGGTCGGTGGTGAACATAATCGGCGCGTGGCGTTTGGTTTTATCGTGCGCGTCGGGCACCAGGTTGGCGGCTTGACCGTCTTTGGGAATCCACTGGATTGCACCGGCCGGGCTTTTGGTTTGCACCCACTCGAAGGCGAACAGGTTATCCAGGTATTGGGTTGTCCAGGCGATGGGGTTGAATGTCCAGGCACCTTCCAAACCGCTGGTGATGGTGTCTTCTGCATTGCCTTTGCCGCACTTGCTGGTCCAGCCCAGGCCCTGCTCTTCAATACCGGCGGCGGCCGGATCTTTACCGATACACTTATCGGGTTTGTGCGCGCCGTGCGCTTTGCCGAAGGTGTGGCCGCCGGCAATAAGTGCAACGGTTTCTTCATCGTTCATTGCCATACCGCCGAATGCGTGGCGAATATCTTTGGCCGCCAGTAACGGATCAGGAACGCCGTTGGGGCCTTCGGGATTTACATAGATCAAACCCATTTGTACGGCGGCGAGCGGTTTTTTCAATTGACGGTCACCGGTGTGGCGTTGGTCGGCCAGCCATTTTTTTTCGCTGCCCCAGTTCACCATTTCAACTTCCCAATCGTCCTGGCGACCACCGGCAAAACCGAAGGTTTTAAAACCCATGGATTCCAGTGCAACGTTGCCGGTCAGCACCATCAGGTCGGCCCAGGAAATCTGGCTGCCGTATTTTTGTTTGATGGGCCACAGCAAACGGCGGGCCTTATCCAGGTTGACGTTATCCGGCCAGCTGTTCAGCGGTTCAAAACGTTGTTGCCCACCAGCCGCACCACCGCGCCCGTCATAAACGCGGTAAGTACCGGCGCTGTGCCAGGCCATACGAATAAAGAAGGGGCCATAGTGACCGTAATCCGCCGGCCACCAATCCTGCGAGGTGGTCATCAGGGTTTTGATATCGGCCTTGACTGCTTCCAAATCAAGCTGTGCGAAGGCTTCGGCGTAATCGAAATCCTCACCCATGGGATTCGACTCAGCACCGTGCTGTCGCAATGGGCTCAGGTCCAGTTGCTCTGGCCACCAGAAACTGTTGGTGGTGGGTTGGTTGTTGTGTATGGGGTTGCCTTGTGCAAGCACTGCGCCGGCTTGCAGAGTTATTAATGCGGACAGAGCGACCGCAGAAATAACAGGCGTTGTTTTTCTGAACATAAAAAATTCCTCTTTTATATGTGATGAGTCAGTTACATCGCCGGTTGGAACGCTTACTGACAGGCTGAGGGTCCCTGCGATTGATGCCATTTTTTATTTGCATTGGCACCTAACTTAACTTCGAGTGAAAAACGATTCTTCTTATTAATAACCTTGTCGCTAAAAAATAAATAACGTACAAAACAAACCCTCTTAACCGTTTTTATTTTCAAGGACTCGTTCTTCGCCAAACAGTATAAAAATACTCATCGGCGTAAGTATTCGCATTTTTAACTATGGAGTAGTTTGAAAATTACTATTAGGCAATTCTTTTCAGATTGGCCAGGCTTCATGCAGAGCTGGTCGCCGCTAAGTGACGATCGCATTTTTCTGCTGGAGGAAAATTTACCTCGGGAGTAGGATAGTCCTATGGTCTCTCAAGGACATAGTGCTATGAACGATAAATCGACGTTTGTTGAGTTAGATCAAGTTTCTTTTGGCTATGGCTCGCGTACCATATTACGCAACATAAGCTTGCGCATTCCGCGCGGGAAGTTGGTTGCCATCATGGGGGGGAGCGGATGTGGCAAGACGACGATTTTGCGCCTTATCGGCGGCCAGATTAAACCGACATCCGGACGCGTAATGGTGGATAACCAATCGGTCGCCGCGTTGAATACCCATCAGCTTTTTTTATTGCGCCGCAAGATGGGCATGCTGTTTCAGATGGGTGCATTATTTACCGATCAAACAGTATTTGAAAATGTCGCCTTTCAAATGCGCGAACACACCGACCTGCCGGAAGCATTAATCCGCAATCTGGTATTGATGAAACTGCAGGCCGTCGGTTTGCGCGGTGCTCACCATTTGATGCCATCTGAATTGTCCGGCGGTATGGCGCGGCGGGTAGCCCTGGCTCGTTCCATTGCGCTGGACCCGGAATTAATTCTTTACGATGAACCCTTTGCCGGCCTCGATCCGATTTCCCTGGGTGTAATAGGGCAGTTGGTGCGCCGCTTCAATGACGCCCTGGGCGCTACCTCCATTATTGTGACGCACGATATTACCGAGTCACTCAATATTGTGGATTACCTTTATATGATTGCAGAAGGCGTAGTCATTGCTGAAGGTACGCCCGCTGACATTTATCAATCCACACATCCTTACCTGAAGCAATTTGTGAATGGCCATGCTGATGGGCCAGTCCCATTTCATTATCCTGCGCCGGATTATGCACACGACCTGCTGGGAGATGGATTATGAAATCCATCGCCGATTACCTGACGTTGCTCGGGCATCAGGTAACGGAACGCCTGGTATTACTGGGTGCGGTGTTTCACTTTTTATTTTCCATTTTCTTTATGTCGGGCACCTGCCTTCGTCGTCCCTGGCTGGTAGTGCGTGAGATTTATTTTGTCGGTGTATTCTCGTTGCTGATTATTACCGTGGCCGGTCTGTTTGTCGGCCTGGTGTTGGGTTTGCAGATGTACGACACGCTGGAGCGCTTTGGTTCTGGCGATGGTGTTGGCATGGTTGTAGCCCTTGCCCTGGTGCGCGAACTCGGGCCGGTGCTATCGGCGCTGTTATTTTCAAGCCGCGCAGGTTCAGCCATTACCGCCGAGATTGGCTTAATGAAAGCCACCGAACAATTAACCGCGTTGGAGATGATGGCGATACAGCCGCTGGCACGCGTCATCGCACCGCGCTTTTGGGCAGGTGTGATTTCGTTGCCCTTACTCAATGTTATTTTTTGTGCGGTAGGAATCTTCGGCGGCTATTTGGTCACGGTGAAATTATTAGGTGTGGACGCCGGAACCTTTTGGTCACAGATGCAGAACGCGGTGGATTTTCGGCAGGACATTTTGAATGGCATCATCAAAAGCGTGATCTTTGCGCTTGCCGTCAGCTTGATTGCGGTATTTGAGGGTTATTCGTCGGTGCCCACCGCCGAAGGTGTTTCCCGGGCGACAACCCGCACCGTGGTGTTGTCGGCGTTGGTGGTGTTGGCATTGGATTTTGTGCTGACGGCCTTTATGTTCAGAGGGTTTTGACAATGAACCGTAACATGGTCGATTTATGGGTTGGCTTCTTTGTGGCGCTCGGGTTGGCGGCAGTGGTGTTTCTCTCGCTGAAGGTGGCTAATCAATCCAGTTTTCGCTCGGCCCCCAGTTATGACGTGCACGCGTACTTTACCAATATTGGCGGATTAAAAATTCACTCGCCAGTAAAGAGTGCCGGTGTGGTCATCGGGCGGGTGACCGACATCCAATTGGACACGAATAACTATCAGGCCAAAGTCAGTATGGCATTGGATAATCGCTATCGCTTCAGCGTGGATTCTTCCGCGAGCATTATTACCTCTGGCCTGTTGGGTGAACAATATATTGGTATTGAAGTGGGGGCCGATGACACCCTGCTGGCCGATGGGGACAACATAGAGTTTACGTCTTCAGCGCTCTTGCTGGAAAAGCTGATCGGTGCGTTTGGGCTTAATCAAGTGAGTGGGGATAAAGAACCCGTCGATGAATAGTGGGCTAATGTCACACAGGTGACCGCATATGAAAACCAGTTGGGTGAACAGCTTGTCGCATTGCTACCGTCGCGGCATCATCGGGATGCTGCTTTGTATTCTGCCATGGGTAAGTTGTGCGGAAAGTACAGCAGCAGCGCAAGTCGCTGACCCTGCCGCCATAATGAGGGTGGCGATTGATGATGTACTGACGCAGTTAAAAAGCCATGAAGCCCTGTATAAAGATAACCCGCAACAATTGCGCGCTATGATTGCTGACACAGTGCTCCCGCATTTTAACGTTGCACGTGTTGCTCAGTTGGCACTGGCGCAACATTGGCGCAACACCACTGCACCACAACGCGACGCGTATGTGCGTGAATTCCAGCGCTATTTAATTCGAACCTATACCGAAACCTTGTTTATCTATCGCAATACCAAGCCGGAGATGTTGGGGACGCATTACAACGAAAAGGATAATCACAAAGCCACACTCAAGCTGCGCGCCACCAATGAGAAGGGCGAGCCGGTCATATTATTTTTACGGCTCGAACTCAAGGACGATAACTGGAAGATTGTCGATATCAACGTAGAGGGCGTGAGCCTGGTGATTACCACGCGCGGCGTCTTTGATGAAGAAATAAAAAAAATAGGCCTGGATGCTTTCCTAACCAATCTGGCGGAAAAGAACAATCGCGCGGAGGGCAGCGCAGATGAGTGAATGCTCGTTAAATCAGGGCACTATTTACCTGCGCGGCGAGGTGAGCTTTGCAACCGTCACCAACCTGCACCGGCAGTTGCAAACGTTGATGCAAACCGGCGCTTATACCATGGATTGCAGTGGCGTCACCAAAGTTGATTCCTCCATCACTGCATTAATACTGGTTGCGCTACGGCTTGCCAAAGACGCCGGTACTGACCTGCGCATCGTTCAATTGCCGGAAGCGATAAGCCGGCTGATGAAGCTTTACGATCTGGAGGAAAATTTTTTGTCAACACCATCCTTGCCGTTGCCGCTATCTACCTCGTTAAATATTTGAAATATCCCGCTCGTTTGCCATAGTCAAGCTCAATTAATAAACGCGTGCCTACCGGTAAATATTTTTTTATATCTGCGCAGTGGCACCCGTTACCCCGGCAAATCCCGTTCAAATTTCAACCAACGCAGACATTCCTGCCAATCCGCCATTGAACTGCTTGTATACAAGTATTATCATCGGGGCCGCATTACATGTATACAAGTACTCAAGAAGTCTGAAAGTGTTTACCCGGATGTCGTCCGGCTAAGCATTTATCAGTCCCCCCTATAATAATCAGTGCAGGAAATCCTATGAACGCAAAATACACGCATCCGATGTTTAAAATCAGTATGCTCAGCCTGGCTATCGCCACGGCAACTGAAGCTAACGCGCAGTTGATCGAGGAAGTGGTGGTAACCGGTTACAGGGCGAGTTTGCAAAGTGCCCTGGACACCAAGCGCGATTCCAACGGTGTGGTAGACGCAATCAGTTCTGAAGACATCGGTAAGTTTCCCGATACTAACCTGGCAGAATCCTTACAGCGCATCACCGGTGTGTCGATTGATCGCAGCGGTGGCGAGGGTCGGCAGATCACCGTTCGCGGCCTTGGCCCACAATTTAATACCGTGCTGTTTAACGGACGGCAAATGCCTAACGCTAACGCCAGCCGCGGCTTCAACTTCGATACCGTTGCTGCCGAAATGGTGAGCGGTGTTGAAGTGTATAAAACCTCAACCGCTGCGACACAATCAGGCGGCATCGGTGCCACCATCAACGTTAAAACTGCGCGTCCGCTGGACCTGGGCACCAAGGTGGCCGGTTCTATCAAAGGCATGAAAGAAACCAATGTGGATGATGTTACCCCGTCGGTTTCCGGCCTGTTCAGCACCACCTTCAATGACAACTTCGGCGTGCTGGCTGCCATCAGTTTTCAAGAGCGCGATTACCAAAGTGATTCGGTAGAGCAACGCCGTTGGGACTGGCGTTCACGCCGCCCTGCATCGCTGGGTTCCTACCTGGAGCTGCCCGATGCCCAAGGTAATATCCAGAACGTTGACTTCTACCCCACACAAACCGTTATCAAGCGTCAGGATTTCGAGCGTGAGCGTTTGAACGGTAGCCTGGTGTTCCAATACGAGCCGGTGGATAACCTGACCCTGACACTGGACGCGCAATATTCCGACCTGCAACAGGAAGGTCTGGAATATGAAAGTGCGGCCTGGTACGGCTACGGCAACAACGAGCAATATGAAATTGACGGCAACGGCACCATCGTCAGCCGCACCGTGACCAACGCGGGCCTGGACTTCTTCGTTAACAATCCCGTTACCCAAGAAACTGGCTTGAGCACTGGCTTTGAAGCGGATTGGGATATTACCGATTCGTCCAACCTGGTTTTCGCTTACAGTCACTCAAAAGCGGAAGCACAACCGGACAACCAGGCCAACATCAGCCGTTCAGACGTGCAGGCAGCGCCGTTGTCATTCACCTTTGAAATTCGTGGCGATGTAGCCAGCCACTATTACGACAACGAAGACATTTCTATTGCCAATGCCCGCGTGTGGCAATACGACGGTTACTCTGATCCGCGCACCGATGAAATAGATCAGGCGCGTGTGGATTACACCTTCACCCAGGACACCTTCACGCTGAAAGCCGGCGCGATGTTTACCGACCAGACCAAAACCATTCAGCAATATATGTCGACTGGCGGTGGTGTGTTGCAAGGTAAGTACACCTTGGTAGGTGACGATCCAACGAC
>DATJLH010000281.1:0-9319 GCA_035490615.1 Cellvibrio sp. | reverse complement strand
ATTCACGCCGTACAAAACCTGGGTGACGAAGACCGTATCAACCTGGTAATTGATTGCATTGCCAATGCGTGGCTGCAGGAGCAGATCCGGGCGGCGTGGCAGCAATGAGCAGGTGAGGACAAAATACCTATGCGTATCGTTTCCGCCTATAAAAAGTTGATCTGCTCACCGACACAGCTCGCGGCCTGTCGGCATATCGCATCCGTTTCGCAACTGTTGCAGCAACTCAATGATTTATGGGGCAACGATTTAACGGATGACCAGCTGTTGAGTGAACTAATGCTTTGTAATCAGCAGGTGCAGGATATTGATCCTGTTGCATTGAGCGGTCACTGGCTACCTCATCGTTACCAGGCAAAACATCGCAGTATTAATTGGTGTCTTCCGCAGGGACATGCTACCGAACCTTTTCACGATCAATACATCGAGCGTTGTCGGCGGTTGTTATTGAACCAATTAATTGCACCCAGAACGCCACTGCAACCGTTGCTGAATGGTGCGGCAATTACCAGTGATATACAGCCGGCAGGTTTTATCTTTCATTTATCGCGCTGCGGTTCTACCTTGGTGTCTGGCTGTTTGGCGGAGTTGCACGATACTCATGTGTTGTCTGAGTCGCAGTTGCTGACGGAAATTTTGCTGGATGATTCATTGAGCGAAACGGAAAAACAACAGCTGCTGCCGCAATTCATCCAGTTGCAAACCGCTATCTCTCCGAGCCGGGACAGGGTCATTGTTAAGTGGAACGCATGGGATATATTTTTCTGGCCGTTGATTCGTAAAGTTTACCCGCAGGTTCCGGTGATTTTTTTAACGCGTAATCCGGTGGAAATCCTGGCATCACATCAACGATCCGCAGGGCGGCACATGTCAGGGGATAAGTCTATGGCGCGTTTGAATCCGGCTTTTTTAATGGCAGATACCGAAAAAAATATACTGGACATGCGTATCAACATTCTGAGTCAGCTTATGGGTGGCATGCTGGCGGTGAATAAAGGTGAGGTAAGGGTGGTGGATTACACACAATTGAATCCAGAAAAGATCCTGGAGATAGCCCATTTTTTTGGCGCAGCGGTAACGGCGGATGAGTACAAACGTATTGAACAGCGTATGAGCGTTCACTCCAAAGATCCGCATCGCTCTTTCACAGATGATACTCGCCAGAAACGCCAATTATTTAGTGCAGCTGAAACAGACAAAATCAATCACCATTTACATAACGGTTATCAGGCATTAGCTCGCGGGATCGAGCAACGGGATCTAGACTATGCGTTATAAATTAGTACTTCCAGTCGGATTGGATTTGCGTATTGCGGAGGAAAGCGACGAAGCTTTTATGGAGCGGCTTTTCGGTTTGGCGCATGATTATTTCTATGCGATGAATGTACCCGAGCAATATGTTAACGCCATTGTTAAGCAACAGTACCAATTGCAGAAAAACTCCTATCAACACCAGTGGCCAGAAGCCAATACCTTCATTATTCGTTGGTGTGGGCAATCCATAGGGCGAATCATCATCTATGAAGAGCAGGGCTTGCTGCATTTTATTGATTGCGCTTTTGTGCCTGAGAAGCGCAGTAAAGGCTACGGAACGTCTATATTGCGCACGGCTCAGGCCCTTGCAAGGGAACATCAGCTTTTACTGAAACTGTCTGTGGAAAAACACAACCAACGCGCTAAAAAATTATACCTGTCAGTGGGATTTGAAGTGGTAGAGGAATCCGCCTCGCACGACATTATGACCTGGAGGCCACCAGTGGTTTCTGCTATGGAGCACCCTGTTTCGGAGCGCTCTGCTTCGGACCAAAATCCCGTATAGGGGGTGCTGTTATGTCTTGTAATTCAACTCATGTCGGAAACACCTTATCCTGCACGTAGTATGGAATAGCCCTGTCTTTCTACGTTTTGTCGGAATGATGGCGTTTACGTAAATTCTTAATAATGAAGGCTATCAGACGTCAAAATACTATTTATTGTTCGGCAGGGTTGTTCATTTCTTGCTGGTATTTTTGAGAAACTCATCTACCTTTGAGATAAGGATTAAGGCCCGAATGACATGCGTCAACAGTTACGGGCTATCAATAACAATGGACCAGACTTAAGCCATTGGACTAACAGTATTCATTGCAATAACGAAAGGGATGCAGAATTTTTTCAGGGAGGTTAACCACAGCCGATGTTTGTTTACTACTACTAAGGAGAAGGCTTATGTCTGAGCCATATATTGGTCAAGTGTGTATGTTTGCCGGCAACTTTGCGCCGCGTGGATGGATGTTTTGTCAGGGCCAGCTTTTGGCTATTTCATCAAATACTGCATTGTTTTCCATTCTGGGAACCACTTACGGGGGGAATGGGCAGACAACATTTGCACTGCCGGATTTGCGTGGTCGCTTTCCCACCAGTCCCGGCACAGGACCAGGGTTGAGTACGATCAATCCAGGGCAAATGGGTGGTATAGAAAGTGAAACGCTGACTATTGCTCAAATGCCGATGCATAACCATACAGCGGCAGTAACACCTAGCGGCGCCAGCAGTATCCAGGTGGCGGGTACAGGCTCAAGCGCATCACCAACGCCATCGACAACGAATAATGTGCTCGGCGCATCTGTCGCTGGCGGTCCTCCATCAGCGGCTATTTGGTCTGATGCGTTGAATGATCCGGTAACCCTTGCCAACCCTATTAATGTGAGTGCTGCAGTTACTGTTGGCCTGAATGGTGGAAGCCAGCCGGTTCCTGTCAGGAATCCCTATCTGGGCATCAATTTTATTATCGCAGTGGAAGGCATTTTCCCGCCGCGTAATTAATTGTTCATACATTGAGGTGCACATTGGACGTGCACCTTTGATTATTCTGGATGATTGTCTAAATAAGAGAAACAATATTGGCAAATATTTCCAAAGTTCATTTAATTTCCGGGTTGCCTCGTTCCGGCTCAACTTTACTCGCTGCACTGTTGCGACAAAATCCGCGCTTCCATGCAGCCATGAGCAGCCCGGTGGCCAATTTACTCAACGGCGCGCTGGAGCAAATGGGTGCTAACAGCGAGTCGTATCATTTTTTTGATAAGCAGAAACGCAAGCGCATCTGTAAGGCTATCTTCGATGCCTATTACGCCGATAATCCCCAACCAGTCATTTTTGATACCAATCGCCATTGGACAGCGCGCCTACATCAAATGGTCGAGTTGTTTGATGAATTTAAAGTGATTTGCTGCGTGCGTAATCCCGCCTGGATTATGGATAGCTTTGAAGTGATTTATCGCAAAAACCCCTTTGATTACAGTCGTATGTTTAACGCCGGCTCACGGCAAACGGTATATACCCGTTGCGAGTCGCTGATAAATGCCGGTGGCACAGTAGGTTCTGCGTGGACGGCGTTGAAAGAAGCTTATTACGGTGAATTTTCTGATCGTTTATTGTTAGTGGATTACGATTTGCTGACCCAACACCCCGCGCGCACCATGGAACTTATCTATAAATTTATTGGTGAGCCGGTGTTTGAGCACGACTTTAATCAAGTTGACTACGAAGAAAATGAGTTTGATCAAAAGCTTGGCGTAAAAGGCTTGCACACCGTCAAGAAAAAAGTGGAATTCAAAAGCCGGCGCAGCATTTTGCCGCCGGATTTATTTGTGAAGTATCAGGATATGGATTTTTGGCAGGACGCCAAAGGCACTGCCGCCAATATTATTGCCAGTAAAAAAGCACCGATACCTTCTGCGAACAGCAACGGAAACTTACCATCATGAAAAAAACATTCTTCACTGGCCTCTCATCTCTGTTGCTGCCGTTGGGGCTTTATGGTGTGCCCACACAGGCCGTAGTCGGCTATCAACGCAGCTATTTAAGCGCGGGAATGAGCACGGCATCCACTCACGGCTCGATTGATGTACTTGCACGTGCGCGCGAGGTGATTACGCACGAGACAATGGCCAGTGATGAACTGGATATTGTCAGTGCTGTGCCTGTGAATGAGCTGGTGGTAATTGATGCGGCTGTGCCGGATAAACATGCGTTGTATCGCAATATTAAACCTGGTTTAGAGATTGTTGAGCTTGATGCGAATACAACAGGTTTGACACAGTTAACAAACATTTTACAGCGGTACAAAAACCTTTCTGCCTTGCATATTATCTCGCACGCTGAAGATGGCATCTTGCTCCTGGGTAGCTCGCGTGTTGATGCGCAGGTGCTACAACGGGAAGTAGACATTTTTAACGCACTTAACGGTGCACTGGCTGATGGTGCCGATTTATTATTTTATGGCTGTAATCTGGCAAAAGGTGAAGCTGGTGAAGACTTTCTGAGTATATTTCAGGCTAACACCAAGCTGGATTTGGCAGCGTCAGATGATTTGACGGGTGCAAGTGTGCTGGATGGTGATTGGGATCTGGAAATCCGCGCGGGTCACATTGAAACGCAACAGCCGTTTTCCGATGATGCATTGAAAGATTTCGTTTCGGTGTTACAGCTAGATCAAACGATAACCATGGATGGGTTTGAGCTCGGTTATGGCGAACCGAAAACCGCAACTTACGGTGCTTACACGGCTCGGTTGTCATTGGACGATGGTGATCCGACTGAAGATTCGATGAATTGCATCAATGGCTACGGGTATGGCCCGCAATGTATTGTCGATTATAGCGGCGGTTCGACCGGCGATAAAAAATTCTATTTCGATTTTACTGGTGGAGAGAAGTTCGACGTCACCAGTCTTTATCTCTACACGGCCTTTTATGTAGACCAGAATTTGCGAATCTCCTCGGATAAAGGAGATACAACAGATGCCAACGTACTCGGGGATGGAACAGGCGATACGATTGTACTTAACTGGACCGGCATCACCAGAATCACCATTGAAAAAGTGAATGGCTCCGATATCGATTTTCTTCGCATTGATGATATTGTTTTGGCTAATATCGGGCCAGCTTTGGACAGTGATGCCACCCTCACCGCCGCAGGCGGTGTCACCGAACCCGTTGGCCTTGCCACCACCATCGATACCGTTGGCGAAGCCGAAGATGTGCTCGATTTCACGATTACCGACGGCGGCGGCGGCGATGGCCTTGCCACAACCGTTTCGCAGATTGTTGTCAACGTCAGCGGCACTTCCTCCGATGCCGAGCGCGGCCAAATCACCTGGCGTTTAAATGGCCCTGACGTAATCAATGTTACCGGCACCTATAACCCGGGCAGCGACACCATCATCTTTTCCGGTTTAAGTATCTCTGTTGCTGACGGTGGCAATGAAACCTACACCGTGAATGCCTACTTCAATAACAACACTGGCCTTACCGAAGATCGCACCATCATTCTGAGTGTTGATGGCGATACGAATCTCGCAGTAGGGGGCGCTGGCACTCAAATGGCTGGCGGGCAGTCCGCAGTGACCAACGGCACAGGCACCACCATTGATATAGTGGCCTCACAGCTTGTATTTACTACACAACCCGCGGGGTCTGTTTCCGGTGTGGCGCTAACCACACAGCCAGTGGTTGCTGCGCGCGATGCGTTTGGCAACACCGATGTGGATTTCTCCGAAACCATTACCCTCGCTCAAGCCAGCGCCGGCTCCCTGAGCAATAACACGCAAGCTGCCGCGGCAGGTGTGGCGACGTTTACCGGCCTCACCTACACCGCCACTGCCGACCAGCAAGCATTTACCCTGACCGCGAACGATCAGGATGCAGTTGATTCAAATTTAGCACCTGTTGATGCCAACTCGGTTACCTCCGATGTGGTCGCTACCCAATTGGTCTTCGATACACAACCCGCACCGCTGGTTGTGCAGAACGGACAAGCTTCCAGCCTCTCTACCGTGCCCGCGGTGTCTGCACGTGATGCTAGCAATCTCGTGGACACCGGCTACTCCACTGCGATTACCTTAACCGAAGTTAACGGCGCCGGTAGCGCAACCTTATCGGCCACCGATGATACGGACGGCGATAACGCTACCGTATCCGTTAATCCTGGCAGTGGTGTTGCGACCTTTACCGGCATGCAGCTCACGTATACTGCGGCGGGTTCCTCTAATGAAACCTTTAATTTGCGCGCGTCTTCCGCCGGGCTGACAGTCGCGGACAGCTCCTCATTTACCGCGACAGTTCCGCCCAGCGTGACCAGCGTTGATGTTCCGGTGAGCGGCACCTATAAGACGGGCGACACGCTGACTTTCACAGTGAACACTAGCGAAAATGTCACGGTTAGTGGCACGCCGCGTATTGCCATCACTGTCGGTAGTGACACGGTCTACGCAGAGTATTTCGGGGGTTCGGGTACGTCGGATTTGGTTTTCACCTACACCATTACGGCGGGCGATCTGGATAGTAACGGTATTGCGCTTGCCAGTGTAATCGAAGCGAACGGGGGCACTTTGCAGGACGGTGATGCGAATGACCTGATTCTGACGCTCAACGCTGTTGGCAGTACCGCAGCGGTCCTGGTCGATGCTGTCGCCCCGACAATTAGCAGCGTGTCAGTACCGGCGGCCGATACCTATTTGGTCGGCGAGACCCTGAGCTTCACGGTTAACACTACAGAAAACGTTACCGTGAGCACTGGTGGCGGTACGCCTCACTTGCCACTGACCATCGGCGCTACAGCGCGTGAAGCAGTTTATGTCTCCGGCTCAACTACATCAGCCTTGGTCTTCAGTTACACCGTGCAGGCGGGCGACAACGACGGCGATGGTATCGCCATTGGTGCTTCTGCTGTCCTGGACGGCGGAACGATGCGCGATGCGGCTGGCAATGACTTGACACTTACCCTGAATGCGGTTGGTGATGCCTCAGGTGTGCTGGTGGATACTGCCGCACCCACCCTGCAAACCCTCAGTCCGGCGGACGACTCTGCCACGGTCGCAGCCAGCGCCAACTTTGTGATGACCTTCAGCGAAGACATCACATTAGGTGCAGGCGATATCACCCTTTACGACTCGCTGAACGCCCAGGTCGCGGTCATTGATGTCGCTTCCCATGGTGGTCAGTTGAGCATCACGGGGAACGAGTTGACGATTAACCCGACCGCTGACCTGAGCGAGAGCACCAGCTATTACATTCATGTGGACAATGGCGCGGTAACCGATCTGGCAGGTATCGCCTACGCGGGTATCGCGGATAGTACGTCCTGGAACTTCACTGTCGCTGATGTGACGCCACCGACGGTCACCTCGATCACCGTCGCCGGTTCACCCTCCGCCAGTGCGGAGGCCATCCAGTTCACCGTGACCTTTGATGAAGTGCCTGCGAATATTTCTGTGAGTGACTTTACGCTGACGCCAAGTGGCGCGGGGGTATCAGGCAATATCGCGAGCAACTCGCCGGTGAACCTGAATACCGTCACGGTAACCGTCGACCAGATTACCGGTACTGGCACCCTGCGCCTGGATGTTAATGCCAGCTCCGGCATCACCGATACCCTGGGCAACGGCAATGGCACCAACGGCTTTGTGCCCGCCTTTACCAGCGGCGACCTTCACACGGTAGACCGCGAGGCACCCGGTGTGCCCACGGGTCTTTCACTGGATGCCGCATCGGATTCCGGTACGCCTGGAGATGCCGTTACCAACGACAATACGCCCACCATCAACGGTACGGCGGATGCCAATGTCACGGTAGAAGTCAGTTCTGATGTGGACGGTGTGTTGGGTACCACCACCTCCGACGGTAGCGGCGCCTGGAGCTTCACCCCCGGCGCGGCGATGACCGACGGCGCCCACAACCTGACCGCAACGGCGGCGGATACAGCGGGTAACGAGAGTGCCGCTTCCAGCGCACTGGCCATAGAGGTTGATACGGCAGCGCCGACCGCCGGAATTGACATGGCCGACACCACGTTGGTCGCGGGTGAAACCTCATCGGTAACCATTACTTTCAGCGAAGCTAT
Organism: Cellvibrio sp.; assembly: GCA_035490615.1. Classification (GTDB taxonomy): domain Bacteria; phylum Pseudomonadota; class Gammaproteobacteria; order Pseudomonadales; family Cellvibrionaceae; genus Cellvibrio. Next base: position 1,435 of record DATJLH010000281.1, on the reverse strand, counting down.
CCTCGGCTTTACCAACGACGACCTCACCCTTGCCAATGGCACCTTGACTAACGTCAGTTCGAGCGATGGTAATGTGACCTGGACCGCCACCTTTACCCCCGCTGCCGACACAACCTCAGCCGTCAATCTCATTAGTCTGGATCTGACGGGCGTGACCGATGTTGCTGGCAACGCGGGTGCCGGCACCGAAAATTCCGCTAACTACACCATAGATACCTTGCGCCCAAGCGCGACGGTTGTGATAGCTGATACGGAATTGCTGGCCGGCGAAACCTCATTGGTGACCATGACCTTCAACGAAGCTGTGAGTGGTTTCAGCAATGCTGATTTGACGGTAGTCAATGGCAGCCTTGATGCGGTTGCATCGACTGATGGCGGCGTCACCTGGACGGCGACTTTTACCCCAGATCCGGATATTTACGAGCTGGATAACCTAATCAGTCTCGACAATACCGGCGTGGTTGACGCTGCTGGTAACACCGGCAGCGGCACGACCTTCTCCAACGAATTCACCGTCAGGACCCAGGCGTTGACCCTGCTGGTCACCAGTAACCTCGACACCGGCGACGACGGAACCACCGCCGCTACTCTGATTGATGATGAAGCCGACGGTAACGGCCTGAGCTTGCGTGAAGCCTTGTTCTGGGCACGCAGCAACGGCGACACTATTACTTTTGATTTAGACGGCGGCACAGCAGGGAATCAGGGCGGTACTATTACCCTTAATGGCTCTGAACTCGCCGTTAGTCACAACAACCTCATCATCGACGGTGACCTGGATGACGACGGCACGCCGGATATTACCCTCTCCGGTAATAACGTCAGCCGAATCATGCGAGTGGCTTCTGGCCGTACGGGTATCGAACTGGTGGGTCTGACATTGACCCAGGGAGCCGGTAATGGCGGCGGCGGTGGGCTTGCGCTCGACATCAACACCGATACGACCCTGCGTGACTCCACGATCACGGACAACCACGAGCTGGGCTTTGGCGGTGGCGGTATCTACGGCTCCACGGCCACCTTGCGCATCTTCAACAGCACCATCAGCGCCAATAGCAGCGACAGTTTTGGTGGCGGTATCCGCCTGGTAGGCAATGGCGTACTGCATCTGATCAACAGCACCGTAAGCAACAACACTACCACGGGTACCGGGGGGCATGGTGGGGGCGTCCAGTACGCCGGTCCGGACCTGCTGATAGTGAATTCCACGATCACTGGTAATGCGGCAATGGGCTCCAGCGCCGTTGGTGGCGGGCTCAGGGTCAGCAGTGGCACAGCAGCCATCTATAACGCCACCATTGTCGGTAACGTAGCGGGCAGTAGCGCGGGCGGCGTATCAGCCAATGGCACAAATGATGTCTTTGTGAATACCGTGGTGGCTGGTAACGCGGCGGGTGCGGGCGCCATGGCCGGCGCCAGCGGCTCGCCCCTGGCC
>DATJLH010000280.1:0-8223 GCA_035490615.1 Cellvibrio sp. | reverse complement strand
CTGCAAGGTAAGTACACCCTGGTGGGCGACGATCCAACCACCAGCCTGTTCCGTACGGTTGAAGAAGCCAACGCAGCAGGTTATGAAGTCAGAACCATGGACCACGGCGTGCTGGGCGAGCTGGCTTATTTCTCTTTCGATCCGCTGGCGTTCAACAGCTGGGTACAACACGCGCAGCAAGACCCAACCGCGACCGACGCACAACAAAGCCTGAGCAACTCGACCTTGACGCTGCAACCAAACTGGTCAGAGATCAACGAAGAAACCACCGCGTTTTATGTGGAGGCGACCAAGTCTTACGACCTCAGTGGCCGTGACCTGACCGTGGTAGCCGGTGTGCGTTACGAAGATACAAAGATTGATTCCACTTCATTGGAAAGAACACTGATCTCGTTGACCCCACCAGCGGTGGAAGGTGAAAACTACATTCGCGAATTCGCTGAAAACGTACCCTTTACCGACAAAGGTAATTACGACGTATTCCTGCCGAACCTGTCGATCAAATACGATCTGCTGGAAGACGTGATTGTACGTTTTGCAGCATCGCGCACCATCACCCGTCCGGAACTGACCGACATGAGATCATCGCGTGATTTCGGTGATATCCGTGAAGGGCAATCCGGTATCGGTAGCGCGGGTAACCCGAACCTTGAGCCGTTCATGTCCGATAACTTCGACCTGTCGGCAGAATGGTATATCAACGATTTTGATTACGTCTCCATCGGTGCCTTCTCAAAATCCATTGATAACTTTGTGGTTACTGAAGCCGCACCTGAAGTCATCACCGGCGTGACCGATCCGGCCACTGGCCAGGACGTGGTGTATGAAATTCGCCGTCCGCGTAACCTTGATACCAAAGAAGTATCCGGTATTGAAATTGGCGGGCAGCATTTCTTCGGTGAATCAGGTTTCGGCATGATCGCCAACGCCACCTTCGTATTTGCTGATCCTGAGTACGATTACGACACACCGCTGGGCGAAGTCCCGACAGCGGATGCCGTGGTAGGTGTCAGTGACTCCGCTAACCTGATAGGCTTCTACGAAAACGGTCCGTTCCAGATTCGTATTGCCTACAACTGGAGAGATTCCTTTATCCGTGGCTTCCAGTACTACTACTCCAGCACCAGTAACGAGCCGGTCGTGGTGGAAGATTACTCGCAGGTCGATATCTCCATGAGCTACGAGTTAACGGAAAATGTCAGCGTCTTCCTCGAAGGCATCAACGTGACCGAAGAAGGCTCACGCATTCACGGTAGAAAGAGCAACCAGATGTTCTACAATGGTGAAGGTGTAGGTCGTTATGCCCTGGGTGTGAGAGCGAGCTTCTAATTCTCACGGGTATTAGCAACACAAAAAGGCCATTCCAGTAATGGCCTTTTTGCATTTTTACCGCAAGGTTTTTTCTTATGAATGCGCAACACATTACATCCATACTGATTGTCGGTGGCGGCGCTGCCGGTTGGCTCACCGCCGGCATCCTCGCCGCGCGTTACGGTCAGGCACTGGAGATCACCTTAATCGAATCCTCAGACGTACCCATCATCGGCGTCGGCGAAGGCAGCTGGCCATCGTTGCGCAATACCCTGCGCGATATGGGCATCTCTGAAACAGCCTTTTTTAAGGAATGCGATGCGTCATTCAAGCAGGGCGTTAAATTTATAAACTGGCGCTCAGAAAACGAATCCAATTTTTACTATCACCCCTTTTCATTACCCATTGGCTTCCTTGAGCGCAACATCGCTGCCTGGTGGGTTGCTGGCGGCCAACAGGGCGCGTTTGCCGATGCGGTTTGCGCACAGGAATATTTGTGCGAAAAAAATCGCGCACCGCGCACGGCGGATACACCGGAATACAAATCCCACGTCAATTATGGTTACCACCTGGACGCCGGAAAATTTGTAACCTTTTTAAGCCGACACTGTAAAGCCGTGTTAGGCGTAAAACATGTGATCGGCACCATCGATAAAGTAAATCAGGATGAAAACGGCATCACCAGTATCGAAACCCGAGAGCAACAACATCTCCACGCCGACCTGTTTATTGACTGCTCCGGTTTAAAATCCCTGCTGCTCGGCGAAACACTGGGCGCTAAGTTTATCGACAAAAGCGATCAACTTTTTATCGACAGCGCCGTCGCCGTGCAAGCATCCTACGCCAGCGACACCTCGCCCATACTTCCCTACACCGTCGCCCACGCACAGGACGCAGGCTGGATCTGGGATATCGGCCTCTACAGCCGTAAAGGTATCGGCCACGTCTATTCCAGCCGACACATGTCGGAAGACCAGGCCACCGCGATTCTTGCCAATTATGTGGGCGCCGGCTTTGAAACATTAACCCCCAGAAAACTCAGCATCCCCTGCGGGCACCGCGAGAAATTCTGGGTAAAAAACTGTGTCGCCATCGGCATGGCCGCCGGCTTTATCGAACCCCTCGAAGCCTCCGCCCTGGTCATGGTAGAACTCGCCGCAAATTACATCCGCGACCAATTGCCGCAACACACATCTGTCATGCCCATCGTCGCCAAACGATTCAACGATTTACAAACCTACCGTTGGAACAACATCGTAGACTTCCTCAAACTCCACTACGTATTGAGCCAGCGCAACACCGACTTCTGGAAAGACAACAGAGACCCCGCCACGTTATCGGATTCATTAAAAGAATCGCTACAACTGTGGCAATACCATGTGCCTTACAAAAAAGATTTTCTGCACAAAGAAGAAGTCTTTCCTGCGGCCAGTTATCAATACATCTTGTACGGCATGGGCTTAAAGCCGGCCTTGCAGTTTTCATTTAATGAAAATGAACAAGCGATTTTTAATCGTATGCGACAGGATAATGAGAAGATGAAGGAAGGGTTAGGGCGGTTGTTGCCGGATACGCGGGAGTTGTTGGCGGAGCTTAAGCTTTAGAAACTCGTCACTGCCCGCCCGACGTTTTGCGGAAACCGTGCGTCACCACCTCATTAATCAAATCGCGATGTGTGGGTACTGCCGTCAGCGCGTTTTTACTTTGCTGGCGAATCTTTTCAAATTCCTGTTTGGCATCCTCATAAAACCGCAAAGCGCCCGCGCGGGCGGTGATGTCGGTTTTGAAATCCATGCCGTAGAGGATGTACTGCCAACTGTTCTCGTCAAAGATGTCGTGGCTGGCATCAACGTCGAGAAACGATGGCGGTCTGTGTCGCCATTGTTCCAGCTTTCCTTGCAGATAATCAGAAGCCGACGCGGGTGCCCGGTTGTCGCGCCAGAAATCGGTGTCGGTTCGTTGACTTAAAAAATAATGCAGCTTGATAAAGTCGATGACATGTTCGAAGCGTTTGGTCATGGCGTCGTTGAACTGTCGGGCCGAGCGCTCGGTATCGCCCGACCAGGGAAATAAATTGCAGAGCATCAGCGCGGCAACTTCGGCAAAGCTGATACCGGTGGCTTCCAGCGGCTCAATAAATCCGACCGACAGACCAATGCCCACGCAGTTTTTATGCCACTGGATCTTGCGGAACCCGGCTTCGAACTTCAGTTGCCGGTGTGTCAATTCATTCGCGGCGGGCCCGATATACCGCTTCAAATTGTCCAGCGCGGCTTCATCACTGCAATGGTCAGAAGAATAAACGTAGCCAATGCCGCGACGATTGTGCAATCCGATATCCCAGGTCCATCCGGCTGCCTGTGCGGTGGCATAGGTGCAGGAGGGAATGGGCGTGTTCGGTTGATCGTAGGGCACCTGCATAGCCACGGCGCGGTTACAGAAAAGTTGATCCTTGTACGACATAAATTCCGAGCCGAGTGTTTCGCCAATCAATCGCGCGCGGAATCCCGTGCAATCAATATACAAATCGGCCGTGAGCTCGCCGTGGGCGCGCCCCTGTACGGACGCGATAGCGCCGTGCTCGTCGAGTGTTACCGCATCAATGGTGTCGACCAATCGCTTCACGCCCATCTCCATCGCGCGGCGGCGCACAAGATTTGCAAGTTTTCCGGCATCAAAGTGATAGGCGTAGTTGAGCGGTGCGTTGTAATTCGGGTGCGTAATCAGTTTCGGTGCGAGCTTCGCATCCACAACCCGTTCCTGCACGGTACAGGCTTCCGCCCAGGGCGCATCGCCGGCAACGCCGAGCAGCCAATAGGGCAGAAGGTCCATATCCGTATGTTGAGAGCAAACCTGGAAAGGATGAAAGTAGGTGTCGTGCGGATAGTCGGCGGGATTTTTTTTCCAGTGATTAAATCGGATGCCTTGTTTGAACGTGGCATCCGCCTCGCGAATCAGTTCGCTTTCATCAAGACCGATCCGGTTCATGGTTTTGCGGATAATCGGAAAGGTACCCTCGCCAACGCCGAGGATACCAATCTCATCCGATTCAACCAGCGTGATGGAAATGCCGCCTGGTGTATCCGCTGCCAGCATCCGTGCCATATAGGCAGCCGTGATCCACCCTGCGGTTCCACCGCCAACAATCAAAACGCGCTTGCTCATTCCCGCTCCCTAAAATGCAAACTTTTAAAACTCAAACCCGAGGTGCAGGCTGATGCGGCGGTCCGTGACGAAAACCCCGCGATCAACAAACCGTCCATCCAGAATTTCCATCTCGGTTCGTTGATCTTCGTCAGTGATATTTTGCACGTCCAGTTTGATATTGATGGCGTCGGTCAGCTTATAAGAAATACTGCCATCAAGCCGACCGGACGCCGCGGCATAAACCGGCATACCAAACTGAATCTGCTGCTGGTTAAAGGGATCGTCGTAGACATTGGTCGTGCCCGAATCGTTCGTCGTCGTCAGGTAGCGGTCGCGCCAATTCCACGCCAGGCGCGCACTGATTTTGTCCCAATCGTAGAGCAGGGTGGTTGAGTAAGCCCACTCCGACAACCCGATCACCGGCACCTCAAGTTGATCTCCATTGATGTCCTGCGCAAACGCCTCGGGCGCGTCGTTGTCGATAAACGTGAGATTCGCCTCGACACCAAAACCGCTCAACCAGCCAGGAAGTGTATCGAAATATGTCCGCCCGCCGAGTTCGAAGCCGCTGATGATCGTCTCTTCCTCGGCATTGAAGTTAGTCCGGCTGGTGACGGTCCCCTCCAGAAACGTGCTACCGCTGCCGTCGACCGGTGCCGACTGCGGGTAATCTTCTTCGGAAAAAAACGCCGTCGCCGGGAACGAGAAGTTGTTGAAGGTAATGTAGTTGTCGATGGTCTTGTGGAACAGCGACATATGCACCGAAGACCCCTTGCGCGGATACCACTCGAACGAGAGATCGTGGTTGAGCGAAATTTCCGGCTCAAGATACGGATTGCCCGTGGTATTGGTGTAGCCGGAGAAGATCGCGGGTATTGACACATCCTCGCCCGGGTATTGCGCGGCCAGCGCATCGTTGAGTGGGTTTTCCGTTGTCTGAACACCGGCCGAGCCTTGCGCGCGGATGTCGGGGTAGCGCGGCGGCGTGAGGGTTCTGGTCAGCGCGTAGCGAAAAACCCAGCCATCCGCCGGCTCAAACTTGATATTAAACGACGGCAGAAAATAATCTTTCTCGAAGCTACCCGCGCGATCATTTTCATAACCGACGCTCTCCATCGTTAACGGCGGTTGCTCGCCTTCATTTTCCGCTTGCCAGGCTGCTACATTCTCGATGCCGCCCATCGCTTCGACGGAGGCCTCAGCATCGGCCAGGCTTGCGTAATAGCGCGCACCGCCGTTGTAGGTGAAATTGCCCGCGCTTTCGATATCGTAATTGACCCAGCGCACGCCGACATTACCGGTGAAATTTGTCAGCCACGAATCGCCTTCGTTTTCAAAACCCACCATCGCATAGAGTGACTGCGTCTTGTGTTGGGTTTCATAAAACGCGGGTAACTGATCAAAAGCGCGATTCGGCGGATTACCGTAGATGTAATAGCTTTCTTCCGGATTGCTGCATTGGTAATACAGATCCGGCGCGCAAGCCGCGTAGGTGTTGACGACGCGTTCAAACTGATCTGCGGAATTCACCTGATCGCTTCCGACCCACACGCTGCCGAGCGGCGGAACATCGCCTTTGAAAAAATCTGAAAAATCCTCAAGATAAAAATCGCCCTCGGGCGCCGTGCTTACGTAAGGCCGCTGCACCGGATTCCAGCCGCGCCCGGTGGCCGACCACCATGTGCCGACGAAATTATCCGACTCTTCGCGGTCGGCAGCCCGTGCGCCGACCGCAAGTTTGCGGAAGAAGCCGTCACCGATGTCGATGTTGGCATCCAGCTGAACTGCATGCGCTTCACCTTCATTCGACATATCCAGCCAGTTGATGCGGGACAACCCGCTATCAGCCGGGTTTGTTGAAAGCTCGGACCCAAAGTTGACGCTCGGCCGGTCGCCGGACATATCCATCGTGGTGCGGGCAATTGCCGGAAGAACGGTGCTGCCAAGGCTGTACTTGCCCGAACGCGACTCAGCTTTCACATATTGATAGCTACCGCTTAGGTCCCAACCGTCCTGCTCAAGTTTGAAGCCGGTGCTGTGATCAGCTGTGCGACTGAAGGAAGGCGTAAAACTTGAGTTCGGCGATACGTTGAGGCCGGAGGTGAGGTTGGCGCTGGAGATCGTGCCTCTGACGAAGACCCCATCATCAAATTCTGCGCCATCAAACACGCCAACAGGGGTGCCAGGTTCCAGCGAAAGGATCTGACTGTCACGGTCGCTCTCGCGCTCCGAGATAAACGTGGTATGAAAAAATTCCAGATTCTCATTGGGCGCCCACTGGAGCGCGCCGTAATAACCCTCGCGCACCCGCTCGAACTGATCCTGGGAATAACGAATGCCGCCGGGTGCATAAACCCGCTCATTATCGCCATCACCATCAAGATCATATTGGGTCGCGTAGTAAGGCGGAACGATGATGTTGCTGTCGTGAGACTCGATCTTGGAGTAGGCCACATTAAGCAGCACACCGATCTCACCGAAATCGGTATCGAAACGATTCGATACCATGCCCGAAGCCGCCGGCGTGACAGCCTCGGAATAATCACCATAACTACCGGAAAGTGCCGCATTGGCTTTAAAGCCATCGAAATCAAACGGCATGCGCGTTTGCAAATTGACGGTGCCCGACACGCCACCTTCAATCAAATCGGCGCGGCTCGCCTTGTAAACCGTCACCGCTGACAATAGCTCCGGCCCGACATCCGCCCAGCTCAGGCCAGACCCGCCATTCGCGGAAAATACCTCGCGCCCATTGATTAGTGTCTTGGTCTTGTTCAGGCCGCGCACCTGAACGCCCGACCCCTCGAACGCAAAGCCGTCCGGCGAACCTTCGGCACCCGCGCGAATCCGGTTCATGGTAACGCCGGGCGTGCGTTCCAGAATCTCAAGCAGCGAGGTACTGGGCACTTTGCCCGCTTCATCCAGCACAATCGAATCGGCAATCGTGTCCGACGCGCGTTTAAGTTCCATCGCACTTTCGAGCGATTGGCGCTGGCCAGTGACAAGCATTTCCTCAACGGACGGCGTATCACCGTTTTGCGTTTGGGTGGTTTGCGCGAAAACCGCCGGCGCACACGCCGCGATGGCCACCGTCAACAATGAGCGCCGAAAGGCGGGAAGTCGGCGAGCGATGGTTGGTTGACTACAGGTGTAAAAGGGATTTTCTTTCATTATTGTCTCAAGCCGCCATGCATGGCAGCTCCTCCTTTTCGATGTTTGCCGCTGGGCGTCTTTGCGACACCTCTGGAAGACACCTTGGCAGCTAATTATTAGAAATAAACCGAAAATGTCGGCACTTGATACTGCTACCGCTGGATAGTCACACAGACTATTTTGCAGTGTCAACATTCTAGTAAACTAGTATACAAGTATGGTTAATATTATATTATGTATTAGATGCGGGATTTTCGGGGTAGTTGGTAGCAATATAGCGGCAGAATCGGCGAAGATCGGGATCTGTGAATTGATGAATAAAAAAGCAAATTTTTTCAGGGTTTGATGTGGTTAATATTTTGGTTGTTGATTTCTGGAAGGGCGGGGGCAATTTCCGCAAAAGCTAATTAGCGTTTTTGTAATGAGGGGGTGGGTCTGTTCAGGCAGACCAAATGCAAATTTATGCGCCGATAAATGTGGAAAAGGCTTGAAGCCTCTCCGCATCTCAAACGCTATTCCGAAAGTGAGGAGATATGCGTGTGTTGAATTATTGATTTATAAAACCATTAATTTTTTTTACAGGGGGCCATTCTGAGGTCGCCATTCTTTGAT
>DATJLH010000279.1:0-11222 GCA_035490615.1 Cellvibrio sp. | reverse complement strand
CGGTTTTTGCACATTGTGTGTACCAAAGACTCAGTCCCGAACCAACATTTTCGAGATTATTTCGAGTAGTCGTTTTAGCTGCACCCAAACGCACGATGACATCATCCGTTGGAAAAAAGTTGATATTTAAAGAAGGAAGATATTGAGTGAAAGATCGCTCTTTGGTTTCTTTATCGTAGACGAAAGCCAAGCGTTGATAATCGACAGCACCGATTGAGTTGAAAATATCCAGCACCTCGGGCACAACGCTTCGCTCAACGGTGCGGTCGGTCCGCAATATCTGAAGGCCGATATTTCCGCTATATGGAATTCCCCACAAACCATCCTGATCATCGAAATTAGCTTGAATGTACCCTGAGTTGGAGGCCTCCTCTACATCGTATGCATAAGCAGGGTCGTCAATTGTTTTCGTGCCGGGATACAAGCGATTCATGAACACAAGTGGATCATCCCATGCAGCAGGATTCAATGCAGAAACACCGGCCTCAAAGCCATCGAACGGCCCAAAATCGTTGAATACAGTAATTGCCGGATCATCCGCTGTAAAACCATTGTTATATAAGCCAGCGTCAATTAACGCATCCAGCTCTCTGTTGTAATCGAAATATCGGAAATCCGGATAACGTTGCCAAACCTGATTACCGCTGTACAACTGATTCCGTTTGTCGATAGGAATGCGTTGATCATCTGCGTAGCGTTGAGTGGGGGTTACGTAGAAAAATCTCGTATATGCAGCTTCCCGGACACCGTAACGCAGGCCCGCCTCAACAGATTCGATAAGGCCATTGTCAAATCTAAACTTAACGTCACTGCGAAGCACATTTAATGTTGCATCGGTATCATTACCATTTGCATCCGCTTGATATAGCGCTAATAAACTTGCATCGGATAAATCACCTGTGTATGAGAAACTGGGAAATTCCCCACGATAATCCACCGTAACATCGTAAGGAGTGACTGGATCTTTCCCACTTGTACCATCTTCATCAATCCACAGCCACGCTGGGCTGCCCTGTTTAAAATTTGCTTCGCGGCTTTGTTTTTCTGCTTCGGCGTAAATGTAACGGACACTTGCCGAGAAATTTTCTTGATTATCGTAGTCAAGTTGTAGATTGGTATTGAGTGCTGCGGTCCGGTTGATTCTGTTAGTGGATACCGTCTGGAAATCGGGCGACCTCACATTGGCATAGAGTAATGTGTGAAGTGTTGCTGTTTGCTGAGTGCCACTAGCATCGGTGTACTGAATATCACCGCCTTTACCGACAATAGTACCCGGTTGCAGTGTGTTATAAAGGCCCTGGTCTTCGTCTGCCGGGCTGCCGTTAACCTCATAAGATTCGACACTATTGGTTCCATTAAAATCAACGCGTACTCCTCGGTCATACTGATCCATATTGGAGTAGAAAACGTCGCCTCTCAGCGTAAAATTATCATTCAGCGCAGCTTCGATGCTGATAGATCCACCTTCGCGCTCACGCGTCATAAAGCTGGATGTTGCCCCGTAATTTCCCGGCACCAGATACCAATCATTAATCAGATCACCGTCGCCGTTCAGATCAAGCGGGTCTGTTGGTGTACCGTTTCTGCGATTCAAAAACCCGAATTGCGGATTCGTATACATCTGATAATTCGCGTTGTAGGTTGTGGAAGTGAATCCACCGAGCGTGACGCCAATCCGGTCATTATGGTTAAATCCGAAAAATACGTTTATGTTTTCATCGGGATCACGACTCCCGGTAGTCCCATCTGACTTCACCTCTTTATCTGAACGGCTTCCCTGAGATGCTTCATATCTCATGTTCCCAGTGACACCTTCCTTCAGATCAAGCGGTGACATTGTCTTAAGATCAACTACACCAGAGATACCACCGGCAATCGCTGATGCAGATTGCGATTTATATACATCAACTCCACTGATCATACTCGCCGGCACATCAGAATAATTTGCGCCTACATCCGTAATATTCCAAGGGCTCAGAAATTGCTCGCCATTTAACGTGGTAAGTACCTGTGGCATACCACGAATATTTAACGAAGTGCCTTCATTGGCCTCTCGCTTAATTTGCACACCCGTCACACGTTGAAGCGAGTCTGTAATAGTCACGTCTGGCAATTTGCCGATATCTTCCGCCACAATCGAGTCGACTATGCTTGCGCTGTTGCGTTTGATATCAATCGCCTTGGCCTGCGATGCACGTACACCGCGAACCACAATTTCTTCGATGTTTTCACCCAGGTCTTCACTCACCGTGGGTGCTTCTTCCTGCGCGTACAGGTTGCCGCCGGACAAGGTGCAACCGATCGCGAGCGCGAGTAATTTTTTGCGCGTGTTGATACTGCTGTTTTTATACATCATGGGCTTCCTCTTATCGTTATCTCGCATTTTTTTACTTTATGGGTGTAATAGGCGCACAAGCCTCCTGACGGACTGATCAGGCGTAACCAGTCGCAGAAACTTGAGCGGTAAAATCAGAAAAGGGGATTTAGTCGGTCTGCAATCGCTGCGGCGAATCCGAACCAAAAGCTGATAAACCCATTGCGTAAACGCAGGGCCATCGGGAGGTGTTGTGCAGGGTGTTAGCGTGCATGGTAGTGATTCTCCAGGTGCATTTATTGTTATTGCTTTGTTCACAGATTCTGGCGATCTGCTGCTTTGTTCGTTGCTTGTTCTGCGGCGCAGCGGTAACTGACTCAGGGCCAATCTATTTATATGATCACGCCGATGGACTTTAATATGGCTCAATCTGTAACCGGTTTCAAGCAAAGTTTATTTAGCCGTCAACGAAGCAGCGGCCATTTCCCGGCATAGAACCAGCGGTGCATACGCAGGGAGAAAGTCTTCAATTTCAGGGGTTATTAGCATTCTGTTGGGATGAAGCCCGCACCAATACTGGGTTTGGCAAGGGCGGGCCATGTCAGGTAGATGGCAAAGGAGGCAGCGCGAAAATGAATACGGTTTCAGAAATCCGCGAATTTAAATAAGGATTGGCTATAAAAGAACAGAAAAGGAGGACTTAAATATTCTATTGCGTCACAGTGACGGAGGGAACTTTGTCATGTTCGGACAAAGAAAGCGCTATCAAGCGAACCTGATCCTGCGGAGCGGGACCAGATTCGGTGATGGATTAAAGCAGTTTTTCAATGGCACCGGTCAGCGCCTTGTCTTCCGGTTTCACGCTGCTGCCGAAGTGTTGAACGATCTTGCCGTCTTTGTCCAACAGGTATTTGTTGAAATTCCATTTGGGCTCGGTGGTAGCTTTGGCCAGGGATTTAAACAGGGTGTTGGCTTCGTCGCCGCGCACATGGGTGGGGGCGAACATGGTGAAGGTCACGCCGAAGTTTTCGAAGCAGATGGTGGCCGCTTCTTCTTCATTCTTGGCTTCCTGGTTAAAGTCGTCACTGGCAAAACCCACCACTACCAGGCCCTTATCGCGATATTTCTGGCTCAGCGCTTCCAGCCCTTTGAACTGCTTGGTGTAACCGCAATGGCTGGCGGTATTGACCACCAACACGGGTTTGCCTTCGGTCAGTTTGCACAGGTCGATATCCTTGGTGGAGTGCAACTGGCGATACTCGCCCTGCAGATAATCCGGGCAGGCGGCGAGTAACGGGCCGGATAACAACAGCAACGCAAGACCGCCAAAAAAGGCTTGTGGTTTCATGGGAAAATCCTCTGGATTAATGGTAGAGACGCGTTAGTATTAGGCGCTGAAATCGAACACAGCATACACACTTATACGGAAAATCTTCATGAAGGCATCACTGCGCAAACTCTTTTCACCCCTGTTGAATCCCCTTGAGCGCGGCGATGAACCCTACGTTTATAAACCCTTGAGTCGCAAGATACTCCTGGCGGTTAGCCTGCTTTTTTCGGTGATGTGCGCCGCGCTGGTGTATCTGATACCCGCCGATGCCGACAAGGGTTACCTGATTCCGGTGGTGGTCTTCGGCCTAGTGGCCGCCGTTGGCTTTATTGTCGGCCTGCTGGGCAACGAGCGTGCGGTGGCGAAGATCTGGGGCAACCGTTAAATCATGTCGTTAAGGCCGTTTTAACAGGGCCGGCCAATCCAGATTGACATCACCCACCGCATAAAAATCCGGATTGATCACATTGTCTTTACCGTTATAAACCAGCGGACTCAACCAGGCTCCGGCGCTTTCATCTGCATTGACCACCGCCCCACCGGCTGCTTCCAGCACGGCCTGCGCGGCAGCGGTATCCCATTCGGAGGTCGGCGCCAGGCGCGGATAAAAATCCGCCAGTCCTTCGGCAATCTGACAAAACTTTAACGAACTGCCCGCGTTGGTCAAGGCCACCCGGCCAGCCCATCGTTGACGCAATTGGTCCACCAACGCATTGACTGCGCCCGTACCATGGCGGTGGCTGGCCAACACCACCAGCGTATTATCATCCCGCGCCTGGGCGAGCGAGCGGACCCGGATGCGGGTCGCAGGGTGACCTTCACAGTATTTCCAGGCGCCGTTGTATTGCGCAGCCTCGGATGCGGCAACGCCCAGATAGGTTATCTGCCGGGCCGGCAGGTGGACCACACCAAGCACAGGCTTGCCCGCTTCAATCAAGGCAATGTTGACCGTGAATTCCCCGCTGCGCAGGATAAATTCCTTAGTACCGTCGAGCGGATCAACCAGCCAGTAACGCGTCCAGGTCTGGCGTTCGGAGGCTGGCGGCACAGGCGCTTCTTCGGAAATCATCGGCAGGTCGAGTAAACGCGCCAGGCCCGCCGCGATGATGTCATGGGCCGCGATATCGGCGCGGGTTACCGGTGACTCGTCGGCTTTTTGTTCAATGCCGAATTCTGCGCTGGTATAGACCGCCATGATGGCATCACCCGCCGCGCGCGCCAGCGTGATCAGTGCGTCGATCAGGGCTCCATCAAGTGGTTGTTTATCCATGGGCCAGCAGCCACTCGCGCGCCAGGAATAACGCGGCAATGGACCGGCCTTCACAGAAGTCGGGGCGCGCCACCAGATTCACCAGATCTTTCATGGGATAGGGCACCACTTCGATGGGCTCGGGTTCATCGCCGGGCAAACGCTCTGGATATAAATCCCGCGCCAGCAGAATGTTGATGCCATGTTCCATATACGCCGGTGATAAATTCACGCGCTTTAATAACTGCAAATCCCGCGCGCCGTAACCGACCTCTTCTTTCAGTTCACGATTGGCCGCTTCCATCAGGGTTTCGCCTTTATCGATAGCCCCTTTGGGTAACGCGAGGTGATAATCCTCGATACCGGCTGCGTATTCACGCACCAACAACACCGTCTCGTCATCCAGCATGGGCACCATCAGCACCGCGCCGGGGCCACCGCTGCACAATTTTTCGTAGATGCGTTCTTCGCCGTTACTGAACCGTAAATGCAATTCGTCTGCGCGAAACAAGCGGCTGCGCGCCACGGTCTGACGCTTTAATATCTCAGGTTTTGTCGGCATACTTAGCCCTGAATTTTTGCAGGATTTACCCGCACCAGAGTGAATAACCACTGATGATTAACTGGCACGATATAGACACAGTGTTACTGGATATGGATGGTACCTTGCTGGACCTCCATTTCGATAACTATTTTTGGCTGGATTATCTGCCACAACGATACGCAGAAATTCGCCAGCTGGATCTGCGTGTGGCCCGCGAACACCTGGAAGATCATATTCGTCGCCACGAAGGCACACTCAAATGGTACTGCCTGGAATTCTGGTCCGACGCCCTGCAAGTGGATATTCGCAGCCTGAAAGCGGAGATCAAACACAAAATTCGCCTGCGTCCCCATGTGGAGGAATTTCTCACACGCTTGCGCCAGCATAGCAAAAAACTCTTGCTGGTAACCAATGCCCATCCACAAAGTTTATCGCTCAAATTGGAAGTCACTGCCATTGATCGCTGGCTGGATATCATCATCTCATCCCACGAATTCCAGCACCCCAAAGAGAATCAGGAATTCTGGCAACTGCTGCAAGCGCGCGAACAATTTGACCCGGCGCGCACCTTGTTTGTGGATGATACGGTGCGCATCCTCGACTCAGCCAAACAGTTCGGTATTGGTCACCTCTTGTGTATTCATCAACCGGACAGTCAAACAGAGCGGCGTGTTGAAGGCTATCCGGCGATCCATCATTTTGATGAAATCATGCCGCCCCCACCGGGTGGCAGCGGTTTGCTAGAGGTGAAAGCCTTATGATGAACACCGACGGCAAAGTGCGAATCGATAAATGGTTATGGGCCGCGCGCTTTTTTAAAACCCGCAACCTGGCCAAGCAAGCGATTGAAGGCGGCAAGATTCACTGCGGCGGCCAACGCGTGAAAGCCAGTAAGGAAATTACTACCGGCCTTTATTTAACCATCCGTCAGGACCTGGATGAAAAAACTGTCCTGGTAACCGGGTTATCGGAACAGCGACGCGGCGCACCGGAAGCGGCACTCTTGTACCAGGAAACCGAAGAAAGTCGCACGCAACGTGAAGAACGCGCCGCGCAACGCAAGGCGGGCATGGGCAGCTACATCATCAGCGACCATCGCCCCAACAAAAAGGAACGTCGGCAAATCCACCGCTTTGAACGTAAACATCTGGATGATTGATACCTATGAAAACCCATCGCCATTTATTTGCTGCACTGGGATTTTTCAGTGCGCTGTTTGCTTCCATGCCCCAGGCAGAGGTGTATCGCTGGGTTGATGAAAACGGCAAGACGCACTACAGCGACAAAAAGCCTAAGACAGAGGCGGAAGATATTACCCAGGAGATAAAAAAACAAAATATCGACACCAGCATCGAAGAGCAACGCAAGCTACAGGACATTTTTCGCCCCGAAAATGAAGCGGATCGCGAATTTTACCGTCAACAGCAATTGAAAAACCAACCGACGCCCGAAGATATACAGCGCTGCAATAATCTTCGTCATTACCTGAACAAGATCGACGGTAGAGTGCAATTTATTGACGAAGACGGTAAAGCGGTTCCGGTAACCGAGAAACAGCGCCAACAACGTGTTGAAGAGGTGCAACGCTACCTGGCCCAGCACTGCAACTGAGTCCCTTTAATCGCATGATCTCCAGCGCACCCGATGGTGCCACAATTCTTTTTTAATGGTTTATACAATGACACCCAGCAATGATTTACTGCACCGTTTTATGTTTGATGAATACGATATTCGCGGCGAGATTGTCACCCTCGGCGACAGTTATCGCGAAGTCATGCAGAACAATCCTTACGCCACCAGCGTTAAACATTTATTGGGCGAATTCCTCGCGGCGGCCAGTTTGCTTTCCAGCACCCTGAAGTTCGATGGCATGATCATCCTGCAAGCGCGCGGCAATGGTCCTATCAGCACCATCATGGCGGAATGTAGCAATCATAAAAATTTGCGCGGCATTGTGCGGCTCAATCCGGATATTGAATTAACCGAAGCACAGCAGCAGTCAGCGGACATGCAGACCCTGCTCGGCGAAGGTGTACTGGCCATTACCATTGAGCCGAAACGCGGTGAACGCTATCAAGGCATAGTCCCCATGGACAGCGCGAGATTAGCGGGTTGCCTGGAACATTATTTTCATCAGTCCGAGCAACTGCCAACCCGTTTGTGGTTTGCCGCCGACGGCGCCCATGCGAGTGGCCTGCTGCTGCAAGCGCTGCCTCGCCAGGTCAACACCAGCCAGGAAGATAACGAAGATCAGTGGGAAACCTTATCAGCCTTAGCCGACACTTTATCCGACGATGAGCTGCTGAACCTCGATCACGAAACCTTGCTGTATCGTTTGTTCCATGAGCATCAGGTGCGCCTGTTTGATCCCAGCGCATTAACCTTTTCCTGCAGTTGTTCCCGTGAGCGAACCGGCAACGCACTGGTGTCTATCGGGCGGGATGAAGTGGAAAAATTATTGGTAGAGAATGGCCACATCGATGTGGATTGCCAGTTCTGCAACCAGCATTACCATTTTGACGCGGCGGCGGTTCGTGCGTTGTTTGGGGATACCACATTGCATTAAGCGTTAACGCACCTGGCGCGCCTTGAATTTTTTTCCTTTCAATTTTCCCTGCTGCAAATGTTGCAGGGCTTTTTTTGCCACCCTTGCGTTAACGGCAACGTAAGCGCAAAAATCAAAGATATCAATCTTGCCGATAGTGTCACCGGACAAACCGGCGTCTTTGGTTAACGCGCCGAGGATGTCGCCGGGGCGCAATTTTTCCTTGCGCCCGCCGTCGATGCACAGCGTTACCATCTGCGGCTGCAATTCCGCTGGATCGTGGGAGGTAACCGGCAAACTTTCCAGCGTCAGAGTTTGCTGCACATAATCTTCCACACGATTCAGACGCGGCACTTCATTGGGTGCAATCAGGCTCAATGCCAAACCCGTTGCGCCGGCACGACCGGTGCGACCGATACGATGTACATGCACCTCCGGGTCGCGCGATAGATCATAATTAATGACCGCATCCAGTCCCTTGATATCCAGCCCGCGCGCGGCCACGTCAGTGGCAACCAACACGGAACAACTCTTGTTAGCAAAACGCACCAGGGTTTGGTCGCGGTCACGCTGCTCCAGATCGCCATGCAAGGCCAGGGCGCTGATACCTGCCGCGCGCAAATCGGTGCAGACTTCATCGCATTGCTGTTTGGTGTTGCAAAAGATTATCGACGCTTGCGGCTGGAAATATGCCAGTAATGTTTTTATGGCGGCGTGCTTGTGTTGCCCGTCCTGCAATTCATAAAAATGTTGTTCAATCTGTTGTTCGCTGTGCGACGCATCCACGGTGACGGATAACGGATCCTGTTGGCAATGCGCGCTGATTTTTTGAATCGCTTCGGGGTAGGTTGCCGAGAATAATAAGGTTTGCCGTTGCAGCGGGCAGGCCTGCAGCACCGTTTCCAGGGCGTCCGCAAAACCCATCTCCAGCATGCGGTCTGCTTCATCCAGCACCAGTTGCTGCAAGTGCTGCAGCGATAAAGAGCCTTTACCCAGATGATCCACAATGCGCCCCGGCGTACCGACCACGATATGCGCCCCGCGCTCCAATGAACCGAGTTGCGGGCCGATAGAAACACCACCGCATAGTGTCAACACTTTTACGTTGTGGGTAAACCGCGCGAGCCGCCGGATTTCCTTGGCCACCTGGTCCGCCAATTCCCGTGTGGGGCAGAGCACCAACGCCTGGGTTGAAAATTGTTTAACATCCAGCTTATTCAATAAACCAATCGCAAACGCGGCCGTTTTACCGCTGCCGGTTTTGGCCTTGGCAATAATGTCCCGCCCCGCCAGGATCACCGGCAAGGACTGCGCCTGGATCGGCGTCATGGTGTGGTAGCCGAGCGATGCAAGATTTTCAAGCATGGCCGGCGCGAGGGGCAAGGTGGAAAAAGCAGTTGTGGTCACAATAAACTCGGTGGTTAGCGGCAAAGAAACGGGTAAGCAGGATAGCAGATTCACCTCCTTTCGTCCCCGCACTTTGTTTTGCAGTCGATTGACTCTATGATCTGCGCTGAATTCTTCAGGAACGGTTATTCATGAATTTATCAATCAGGGCTTTATTGTTGTGGTGTTTCATCAGCCAAGCGGCAAGCGCTCAAACAGCCGAGGATGACGCTATTCCGGAAACAACACCCACAACCAAAGCGTCTTCCGCAGCCACGGTAAAAACCTGGGAAGCCGGTATCGGCGTCGGCGCCATCAGCGGGCCGGACTATCGCGGCTCCGAAGAATATAGCCATTATGTTGCCCCCATTCCCTATTTTATTTATCGCGGCAAATACATTCAGACAGACCGCGACGGCGTGCGCGGAAAATTATTCACCCGCGATGATTTTGAATTCAACCTCAGCATGAGCGCCTCCATTACACCGGAGAGCGATGAAAATACATTGCGTGAAGGTATGCCAAAACTCTACTCCACCGTTGAATTCGGGCCGGCGTTGAATATTAATTTAACCGGCGATAATTTTCGGGAAGGCTGGATGATGCATTTACCGTTGCGCGGTGTTGTTGCCGTGGGCGGCGGCGATACCGACTATGTCGGCTGGCTTGTCCATCCGCAACTCGCTTTTCGCACTGAAATTGAAAAATGGAATTTCACTTTTCGCACCGGTGTGTACTACGCCAGTGATGATTACCACGATCACTACTACACCGTTGCGGAAGAATACGCTACCGCAGCGCGCCCGGCATTTGAAGCCGACGCCGGCTACAGCGGCTGGAGCAATTCCTGGGCAATG
Source organism: Cellvibrio sp. (assembly GCA_035490615.1). Lineage (GTDB taxonomy): Bacteria > Pseudomonadota > Gammaproteobacteria > Pseudomonadales > Cellvibrionaceae > Cellvibrio. Next base: position 997 of record DATJLH010000279.1, on the reverse strand, counting down.
AGTCGCGCGATTGACCATTACCGCATCGCATTTTTTATTCGTTATGATAATTTGCGCGGCGCAGAATTTGAGGAAAGTCCGTTGGTGGAAACAACGGATTCGGTGGCGGGTGGTCTGGCATTGATCTGGGTTATTCGATAAACAACCAGGATTGTGGGCAATCTGATTCCGTTCAGATTACCCACTACCGTCACGTTTAGAGCAGGCTGTTCAAATACACTTCCAGGTTGGTATACATCGAATCCAATGAATGATCATTGCGATCATTCCCGTTAAACGGATTCAAACCCTGCTGCTGTTCCCACGCATCCGGCATACCGTCGCTGTCGCTATCGTCTGGTGCGGCATCGCTATAAAGCGCAACCAATCCACCGACCTCATCCTGGCTGTCGATGATGCGCCCGGTATTATTGCGAACTTGCTGTACAACACGCGCATCAATCGCATCGCGCGCGAGTGACGCACCGGCCTGATTCAACACATCGTCATAGGCTTGCTCGGCACTGACCGTCGGTACCGAAGGAAAATTCCAGCGTGAGCTGCGACGTTGCGCACTGGTAAAATTCGGGAACATACTCCAACCGTTGTCCACGCCGTCACGCACCCCGTTCATATTGTTATCAAGTTTGTTACCGGATTGATAGGTCAGTATGCCTTCGGTCTTGACTTCATCCCACACGGAATTGGCATTGCGTGAGTCGTTATTGGCGATCACATAGTTGTTAACATAGTTGACCTCCACGATACCGCCCGCCGAACCACCAATTGCTTCACCCGAACGCGTACCCCAGCCGTAAACAACATTGTTAACAAAATCCAGTTGGCCTTTTATTGATGGGGTTGTCTGGTTACTGCCTGCACCGGGGTTACGCATATCGTGGTGCGAATACAGGTTGCGATAAAACGTACTGCCGCCTTCACCGTTACCGCGAATTAGCGAACCGAAACCATGGTTACCTTTATCGTGATAAGAGTCATTCAAACTTTCCGACACAAT
>DATJLH010000278.1:0-17122 GCA_035490615.1 Cellvibrio sp. | reverse complement strand
TTTATTCTGTGGCTGGTACACACCTTGTTGACCCGCCATATGGACACTATCGCGCAGTACGCGCGGCAATTGAATCTCGATAATCTCACCACCCCCCTGAGACTCAAACGGATGAAGGGGGATCAACATGAAGATGAACTGGACAATGTGGTCAACGCCATCAACCACATGCGCGAGACCTTGCTGGAAGATATCGAACAACGCCACGCGATTGAGTTGGCCTTGCTGTCCGAGAAAGCCGAAAAACTGGAAACCCGGCGGTTAAAAAATGCCGCCGAAGATGCCAGTCGGGCGAAGAGCCAATTTCTTGCCACCATGAGCCACGAAATCCGCACGCCGATGAATGGTGTCATCGGTATGCTGGAAATGTTGCGCGATACACCCTTGAACGACGCCCAAAAACATTACGTCGACGTTATTCACCGCTCCGGCGAAACCCTGCTGGAAATTATTAATGACATCCTCGATTACTCGAAGATTGAAGCAGGCAAGATGCAACTGGAAGTCGCTATCTTTGATCTCGAAGATTTGATTGAGGATTGCATTCAATTGTTTGGCGCGACAGCCAATAAACGCCGCATTGAATTACTCGGCGGCGTCGACCCAGGCACACCGTTATTATTAAAAGGTGATCCAACCCGCTTGCGCCAGGTCATCATCAACTTGCTCGGCAACGCCTTTAAATTTACCAGCGAAGGTTTTATCTCGCTTGAGGTCAAACTCGCACCGGACAGCACACCAGAACAACCCCTGCTGTATTTTGCCGTGCAGGACAGCGGTATTGGTATTGATGCCACCGCTTATCCGATGTTGTTTGACTCGTTTAATCAAGCCGATACGTCAACGACGCGCAAATACGGTGGCACCGGCCTGGGGCTTGCGATCTGCAAAAGCCTGGCTGAATTAATGGGAGGAACTATCGGGGTAGAAAGTACCAAAGGCCGGGGCTCTACCTTCTGGTTCACCGCACGCTTTTTGCCGGCGGACATTAAATCACTGGCGCCGCATCACGATCCTGCTATTGATAATTTGCTGCACAATCGAAAATTATTATTGGTGGACGGCAGCACCAAGCAACGTCAATTTCTTACCAAGCACGGCGATCATTGGGGCCTTGTTTTACAAGAAGGCCGCTCAAACGATAACGCGCTATCGATGCTGCAAGAGGCCGCCTGGCGACATGAACCGTTTGATTTTGTCGCTATTGATTACCATCCCGGCGAAACCAGTTTTGCCATGGTAGCGCTGATGCGCCAGGACCCGGTACTGAAAGACACGCCCGTCATTCTGCTCAGCAACGTTGATGTCCCCCAATATCACGATCAGCAACTCAGAATTCGCAGCGTCTTGCGCAAACCGGTATCCGCCAAGACAATTAAACTTGAACTCGCTGCCATACTCGGCGTCGCTGTCGCGCCGCTTTCGCCGCAAAAACAGGCAGCGCAAAATTATCAATTATTTTCTCACTTGCGTGTGTTGGTCGCCGAAGACAATGCCGTCAACCGCATGGTAATCAAAGGTTTGCTGGGCAAATTGCACATTGAACCGGAGCTGGTGGAAAACGGCGTTGCCGCATTTAACGCCGTGCGCGAAACGGCGACGCCCTATGATTTAATCCTGATGGATTGCGAGATGCCGGAGATGGATGGTTTCGAAGCCACACGCAGTATTCGTGAGTATGAACGCAGCCATAACATGCCCGCCACACCGATTGTGGCACTCACTGCACATGCGCTGCAGGAGCATCGCGAGGCCGTATTTGCCTCAGGCATGAACCACTACCTGTCCAAGCCCATCACCCTGGATAGCCTCTATACCACCTTTGAAAAAACCGGGCTGATGAAAACCCCGGACAAAAATTTGCGCTAACAAAAGCACGGATAGCTTGTCAGTAATACAAGTGCCCGGCACTGCCCGAATCACTCCCTGAGCAGGGCCGACACATAACATCGCCATTGTGTTGTTTTATGGCTGCCATTGTTTTTTGCCCCTTGCCTGCCCGCATGGCAATCCTTATTATGCGTCAAACACTTTGTGGTCAGCGAGCCACCACCAACCGCCGAACAGGCTTGGAGATTGTTAGATATGAGTAGTGATGCCATCGTTCATGTGACTGACGCCAGCTTTGCTGACGAAGTCCTCAATGCCAAAACCCCTGTGCTGGTAGATTTTTGGGCGGCCTGGTGCGGACCCTGTAAGATGATCGCGCCGATCCTTGACGATCTGGCCGGCCAATACGAAGGCAAGCTCAAGATCGCCAAAGTGGATGTAGATGCCAACAAGGAAACCCCCGGAAAATTCAACATTCGCGGTATTCCTACCTTGATTATCTTCAAGGACGGCAATGTCGAAGCGACCAAAGTCGGCGCCTTATCCCGCACCCAATTGATCGACTTTATCGACAGCGTTGTGTAATCCCGTCGGGCTGGCAGTATCATTGCCGGCCCGATTTATTGACACTGTGTTAAATTTGCACTTTACACTGATGAAAATTTGCCGCTATACTCGGCACATCCAATGTTTGTTCCTCCCTGATTTCAGCTACTCTCATCAACAACAGCCAAATCACTGAGCAATATAGAAACGGACAAGCATAAGACTCCTGTGTTATCTGCCCCAGCATAAATCCTGGCCTCAGGGCCCTCCCAGCGCCTGATTATCTGAGCAGTAATTATCGAGTTGAGATCCATCGTCTGCGGACTATAAGAGCAAGACCGCGCGATAGAACAACACCCCAACACCCTGATTAAATCAAATCCTGCAATAACTTCTACTAACCCAACTTACTATTCACAACCAAAGTCCTAGTGTATGAACCTTACTGATCTAAAAACAAAACCTGTCGAAGAACTGATTAACATTGCCACCGAAATGGGCCTCGAAAGTATGGCCCGCTCACGCAAGCAGGATATTATCTTCAATATCCTCAAACGACATGCCAAGGGCGGGGAGGATATTTACGGCGATGGCGTGTTGGAAATTCTGGTGGATGGTTTTGGTTTCCTACGTTCAGCAGACAGTTCCTACCTCGCAGGCCCCGACGACATTTACGTTTCACCCAGCCAGATTCGCCGCTTCAACCTCCGCACTGGCGACACTATTTCCGGCAAGATTCGCCCCCCAAAAGAAGGTGAACGTTATTTTGCCCTGTTGAAAGTTAATGAAATTAACTTTGATAAACCCGAAAGTTCACGCAACAAAATCCTCTTTGAAAACCTCACACCGCTTTTCCCTAACGAGCGCCTGTTACTTGAAGCCGGCAACGGTTCTACCGAAGATCTCACCGGCCGTATCATCGATTTGATTGCGCCTATTGGCAAAGGCCAGCGCGGCTTGATCGTAGCGCCACCGAAAGCCGGTAAAACCATCATGATGCAAAATATTGCGCAAGCGATTACGCGCAATAATCCCGAGTGTCACCTGATCGTTCTGTTGATCGACGAGCGTCCGGAAGAAGTAACGGAGATGCAGCGTTCGGTGCGCGGTGAAGTAGTGGCGTCGACCTTCGACGAACCGCCTGCACGTCACGTACAGGTTGCTGATATGGTTATCGAGCGCGCCAAGCGCCTCGTTGAACACAAAAAAGATGTCATCATTTTGCTCGACTCTATCACGCGTCTGGCACGCGCTTACAACACCGTCATTCCCTCATCAGGCAAGGTATTAACCGGTGGTGTGGATGCTCACGCACTGGAACGCCCCAAGCGTTTCTTTGGTGCCGCGCGTAACATCGAAGAAGGCGGCAGCTTGAGTATTATCGCTACCGCACTGGTCGATACCGGCTCGAAGATGGACGAAGTGATTTACGAAGAATTTAAAGGTACCGGTAACCTGGAATTGCATCTGGATCGTAAGATTGCCGAAAAACGTATTTACCCAGCCATCAACGTGCGTCGTTCCGGCACCCGTCGCGAAGAGCTGTTGATGAAAGAAGATGAACTGCAACGCGCGTGGATTTTGCGTCGCTTGTTGAACGATATGGAAGATGTCGCGGCAACAGAATTCCTGGTGGATAAACTGAAAGATTTCAAAACCAACGACGAATTCTTCCTGTCGATGAAACGCAAGTAAGCGCCGCAGGTCACTCAACACTTAAACAGCATGTGCAGATCGGCGATTAACCTGGGAATCCATGAAATATAAAGATCTTCGTGATTTTATGGCGCTGCTTGAAGCGCGCGGACAACTGAAGCGCATCAAGCAGGAAGTCGATCCTTATCTGGAGATGACCGAGATTTGTGATCGCACCTTGCGCGCTGGCGGTCCCGCCCTGCTGTTTGAAAACCCAAAAGGTTTTTCTATTCCCGTGCTCGGTAATTTATTCGGCACACCGGAGCGTGTAGCGCTGGGCATGGGAGAAGAGTCTGTCACCGCCCTGCGCGATGTCGGGAAATTATTGGCGTTTCTGAAAGAACCTGAACCACCCAAAGGCTTTAAAGACGCCTGGGAAAAGTTGCCCATCTTCAAGCAAGTCTTGAATATGGCTCCCAAGGTTGTGAGCAAAGCGCCGTGCCAGGAGGTGTTGCTGGAAGGCGACGCCGTCAACCTGGATGCAATGCCCATTCAAACCTGTTGGCCCGGCGACGTCGGCCCCCTGGTGACCTGGCCGCTGGTCGTCACCCGCGGGCCGCATAAGGAACGGCAGAATCTCGGCATCTATCGCATGCAGAAAATCGGTAAAAACCGACTGATTATGCGCTGGTTATCCCATCGCGGCGGTGCGCTGGATTTTCGCGAGTGGCAGCAGCAACATCCCGGCAAACCTTTTCCGGTGGCGGTGGCCCTCGGCGCCGATCCGGCCACCATTCTCGGTGCAGTCACACCGGTTCCCGATACCTTGTCTGAATACGCCTTTGCCGGCTTGCTGCGCGGTGATAAAACCGAGGTGGTGAAATGTCTCGGCAATGATCTGCACGTACCTGCATCTGCGGAATTTATCCTCGAAGGTTACATTGCCCCGGATGATATGGCGCCCGAGGGGCCCTTCGGCGATCACACCGGCTATTACAATGAAGTGGATCATTTCCCGGTATTCACCGTGGAGAAAATCACCCACCGGCACGACCCGATTTATCACAGTACCTACACCGGACGCCCGCCGGATGAACCGGCCATTCTGGGCCTCGCACTGAACGAGGTGTTTGTGCCGATCCTGCAAAAACAATTTCCCGAGATCGTGGATTTTTATTTGCCGCCGGAAGGGTGTTCCTATCGCATGGCCGTAGTGACCATGAAGAAACAGTATCCCGGTCATGCCAAGCGGGTCATGATGGGTGTCTGGTCATTCCTGCGGCAATTTATGTACACCAAATTTGTGATCGTCACCGATGACGACGTCAATGCGCGGGACTGGTAGGATGTGATCTGGGCCATGACCACGCGCATGGACCCGGCGCGGGACACGGTAATGGTTGAGAACACGCCAATCGATTATCTCGACTTCGCCTCGCCGGTCTCCGGCCTCGGCTCCAAGATCGGTTTTGATGCCACCAACAAGTGGCCCGGTGAAACTACCCGTGAGTGGGGTACACCGATTGAAATGGACTCGGCAGTTAAAGCCAAAATAGATTCAATTTGGGATGATTTAGGCATTGATTCATAATCTCGACGCTGTGTATATTTCACAGCCAGAAGCCAACCTCACCTTGCTGGCAGTCCTGATTTTTCACTGGAGACACTTGATATGAAAACAACGATGACGCTGATTCTGGCAGCTCTGCTGGGCATGTTTACCTTAACCGGCTGCAATACCGTGGAAGGCTTTGGTAAGGACCTCAAAAAAGCTGGCGGTGAACTCGAAGAAGCTGCTGCTAAATGATTCCTCCGGCTTGTCGGGCCAGCCTCAACAGATAGCTCGACAAGCCAACCCCACCGCTGTGCACCTACCGATCGGTTATCCCCATGAACCTGCTTGAAGAACACCCGATCTCCTGTCCCTACTGTGGTGAAACCTTCACGGTGTTAATCGACTGTTCGTATCCCGAACAATCCTATACCGAAGATTGCCAGGTCTGTTGCCAACCCATGATCCTGGATGTCGTCGTCGATGAGGACGATCAGGTCAACGTGTTCGCCAGACGCGAAGGCGAATAAACCTCCCACATCACCACCGTCGGTGTAAAAATCTGCCAGTCTTTTTGCGGCATCCATAATTCCTGTAACTCGCGCTGTTTTATCGCGCGGATGGTGGTATAAACAGTCGTCATCTATCGTCACTATTCCTGATTAGAGGGGACTTATCATGGGCATGATCAAAGAGTTCAAAGAATTTGCAGTGAAAGGCAATGTTGTCGACATGGCTGTGGGTATTATCATCGGGGCGGCATTCGGCAAGATCGTCACCTCGGTTGTGGGCGACGTCATCATGCCGCCTATCGGCCTGCTGATCGGCGGCGTAGACTTCAGTGATCTGGCGATCGTGTTAAAGGAAGCCACGGCTGAAGCACCGGCAGTCACCATCGGCTACGGCAAATTCATCCAGACCGTACTCGACTTCACCATCGTAGCTTTCGCCATCTTTATGGTAGTTAAAGGTATCAATCGCCTGAAACGCAAAGAGGAAGCTGCACCGACCCCGCCCGCCAATCCGGCACCGAGCAAGGAAGAATTATTGCTGACCGAAATTCGCGATTTACTGCGCGAGAAGAAATAATCCACAAGCTTTTTGTACCGGAGGCACCTATGGCGGAAACAATTAAAACGCAAGTCGTGGTATTGGGCAGCGGCCCCGGCGGTTATTCAGCAGCGTTTCGTGCAGCGGACCTGGGCCTTGAAGTCACTCTCGTAGAGCAATACACCGCACTGGGCGGGGTTTGCCTGAATGTGGGCTGTATTCCTTCCAAGGCCTTGCTTCATGTGGCCCAGGTTATCCATGAAGCTGAGCATGCCCGGGATATCGGTGTGACATTCGCGCCGCCGAAGCAGGATCTCGACCAGATACGCGCGTTTAAAGACAGCGTGGTCAAGAAGTTAACCCAGGGCGTCAGCGGCATGGCTAAAAGCCGCAAGGTGCAGGTTGTGCAGGGCCGGGGGAGCTTTACCGGCAGCCACCAGCTCAGTGTGACAAATGAAGGGAAAGAAACACTGATTGAGTTTGAGCATGCCATCATCGCTGCTGGCTCCAGGGTGGTGAAGTTACCGTTTATGCCGGACGACCCGCGCGTGTGGGATTCCACCAAAGCTCTGGAATTGTCAGACGTGCCCAAGCGCCTGTTAGTTATCGGTGGGGGCATTATCGGGTTGGAGATGGGCACGGTGTATCAGGCATTGGGCAGTAAAGTCACGGTAGTTGAGTTCGCTGATCAATTAATTCCCGCAGCCGACAAAGATTTGATCTCAGTGTATAGCCGTTACAACAAGGAACGCTTCGAGGTGCTGCTATCCACTAAAGTGGACGCTGTTGAAGCAGCAGAATCCGGCTTAAAAGTCAGTTTTTCCGGCGCCAATGCCCCGGCGGAAGCGCGCGAGTTTGATGCTGTGCTGGTGGCCGTCGGCCGCACGCCCAATGGCAAACTGATCGGCGCCGACAAGGCGGGGGTGCAGGTCGATGAGCGCGGCTTTATTCCCGTCAACAATACCCAGCAAACCAATGTGCCGCATATCTTTGCCATCGGCGATATCGTGGGACAGCCCATGCTGGCCCATAAGGCGAGCCATGAGGGGCATGTGGCAGCCGACGTTATCGCAGGTCACAAACGGATCTTTAATCCGCGGGTGATTCCTTCTATCGCTTACACCGATCCTGAAATCGCCTGGACCGGGTTGACGGAAAAAGAAGCTAAAGCGCAAGGCATTCAATACAAAACCGCCGTTTATCCCTGGAGCGCCAGTGGCCGCGCCCTCGGTGCGGCGCGCAGCGAAGGCAAGACCAAGTTGATCTACCACGCGGAATCCGAACAATTGTTGGGTGCAGGGATTGTGGGGATTAATGCGGGCGAGCTGCTGGGTGAATTATCTCTGGCCATCGAATTCGGCGCGAATGTGGAAGACCTGGCGCTAACGATTCATGCACATCCCACGCTGCATGAAAGCGTGGGCCTGGCAGGCGAGCTGGCAGCGGGGACGATCACTGATTTGCCTAACCCGCAAGCCAGGTTGCGTTCGTAAATATCAAGACAGGGACGTCTATCCGTCCGTTTTAATGAGCACCATTTACCGGAAGATGTTTATCCAGGAATGCGTCGATGGCCTGGAAGGTCGCCACCCGATTTTCGTTGCTGCTCAGGTAGTGATCCTCATTAACCAACTCCAGAAAAGTGACCTGCTTACCCGCTTTTTGCAAGGCATCGCGCATTTGCTCACTGTGTTTGATATCCACTTGTCGATCATTGTCCCCGTGTATCAACAACACCGGGATCTTGATCTTGTCCGCATGGTTGACTGGTGAAATCGCGCGCAAACGTTTGTTGTCATTGCCGATCTGTTCATCCACCACGTTGTAGCTTCGCCAGAAGGCGCGATTATCTTTCACCAGATCGAAGACGTTACTAACACCCGCCACACTCACGGCACAGCGATATAAATCCGGTGTTTTGACCGCACCCATCAACGCGGCATATCCGCCGTAGCTCGCGCCCAGGATACAAATAGATCGTGCATCGCTGATGCCCTCCGCAATCAATTTGCGCGCGCCGTCCTCAATATCGTCTTGCATTTCCTGTCCCCAGTTTTTCAGCCCGGCATTGCGAAATGCCAGCCCCTGGCCGGCAGAGCCGCGGAAGTTCATTTGCAACACCGCGTAACCCTTGTTGGCCAAATATTGGGTCCAATAATTAAACGAATCGTCATCCCGGGAAATAGGGCCGCCGTGGGGAAATATAATGGTGGGCAGTTTTTTACCGGCACTGCCCAAGGGCAGGGTCAGATAAGCCTCTATCGCCAGGCCATCACGTGCTTTGTAATCGTAGCGTTTTACCGGCGACATCCGGTCCGGCGTGAGATTTTTATAACGATAGGCAACCGCGTCCAGTTTTGCCGGGTTGCGTTGACCAAGGTAGTAGGTGCCGGAGTCGATATCGCTTTGGGAAGAGACAATATAAGTCTGCATATCGTCAGAAAAGGCGATGATGTGATTGCGTGTTTTGGGCAGGGCTTTATCAATAGCGCTTTGTAGCTGGCGAAGTTCCGGGTCAAAAAACGTATACCCACCGGATGACGAATAGCTGACGCCGACCACATCCCGTGTTATGGGTGAGTACAGCAAACTGCCGTTCACATCATAGTCCGGGTCGGCGTAAACCAGTGTCCGCTTGAGTTTAGGGTCGGTCAGATTCACCCTGAAGATAGCCATCATCCCCTGGTGATACGCGCGAACGTAGAGCGTCATCGGATCAGCACCGAAACCGAGTGGGTGGATTTCCTCTTCAGAAAAAATCTGGTGCGGCCACAACGCCCGCCATTTTTTTGCATCGATATCCTGAACCAATATTTTGTTGGTTCCATCCATCGCATCGTAATAGTGCCCGAGCCGAACGCGGTGTTGCTGGTCAGTCGTCCAGCGGTACACATGGTCTTCGGATTTCTGGATCTGCTGGATACGCTGATTCCTGATGTTGACTTTATAAACGCCGGCGTAACTTGCATCCACCAATGACTGATTGGTGGGTAACAGCATCAGGATATGGTCTGGATCATCCGGCAGGGTATCAACCACCTGGTCTCTGGCGACAGGAGCAATCTTGTATTTTTTCAGAAACGATTTCTTGAAAGGCGTGCTGACTTTTCCGCTCTCCAGGTCGAGAATCAACAAGCTCGTTTCACGGGTTCTGAACACGGCACCGCGTGTACCCAGCCAGGCATTGCGCACGGCGGGATAGATAGTGCCGACCAGCAAGGTACGATTGTCCTTCCAGCGCACCCAATAGATATCGTATTTTTCGTTATCGGTAAAAAGCACCAGCTTTTTCTCACCCGACGAAAGATCGACCACCTGCACTGCTGTACCGGTGGTGTCCTCCACATCAATGCGAATCACCGAAGACAGTTTTTTGCCATCAGGAGATAAACCGAGCAGGCTGACATCCGGCAGGCTGGCAAAATATTTCAGTGGCAGAGGTTGGGCGAATGCCGCGAGGCTGAGGCTATAGAACAAACAGAATAAGAGCGCGATTTTTCTCATGTGCTTTCCCTACAGAGTTATTATTTAGCTAATTTCCAGATGAACCTGAACCCCCTTGAAAAGAATGGCTGCCTTCAAGGGGGGTGAACCAGAACCTACAACACCGACCGTCAGACCACCATCACGCCATCCGCCTCGATCACCGCGCCCTTGGGCAATTGGCTGACACCGATAGCCGCCCGGGCCGGGTAGGGCTGACTAAAGTATTCGGCCATCACCTCATTCACAATTGAGAAATTTGCCAGGTCGGTCAGGTAGATATTGAGCTTCACGATATCGGCCAGACTGCCATTAGCAGCCTCGCACACCGCACGCAGGTTCTTGAAGACCTGGTGCGCCTGGGTGGCAAAATCACCTTCAACCAGTGACATGGTCTTGGGGTCCAGCGGAATCTGGCCCGATAGATAGGTGGTGTTGTTGACTTTGATTGCCTGGGAATAGGTACCGATAGCCGCCGGAGCGTTGGTAGTATGGATTACGGCTTTGTTCGTCATGATGAGCCTGCTTGCGTTGGAAGCGCATGGATGGCGCGCTGTTATTAACGGAAAGCGATTGAGTATAAACGGGTGTGCGGCGCAGGGCTATATGGGATGACTATAAGAAAGAGGCGCGCTGCATAATCAATTCTTGCTGCGCCCGATTCGGATGACGAAGCTCATGTTGCGGATACGCCGCATGATATTAGCCAGGTGGACACGGTTGTGAACACCGATGCACAAGTGAATCACACTGTTATGGGCATCCCGCTCCTGCACGTTGATATGTTCAATGCTGCCGCCCTGCTCGGTCACCCGGGTAGCCAGGGTCGCGATGATGCCGCGCTCTGACTCCACTTCTACCCGTACGTCCACCAGGAATTCACCGCTGACCGTGGGCGCCCAGTTAACGTGGCTGATCTTCTCGGGATTGTTGCGGATTTCCACGATGTTGCGGCAGGTATCCTGGTGGATCACCAGCCCTTTGCCGGAACTGACGTGCCCGATAATCGGGTCACCCGGAATAGGCCGGCAACAGCGGGCAAAGGTAATCAACATACCTTCGGATGAGTCGATGGTGAGCGGTGAGTAAATACTCGGTCCGCGGGTTTTGACTTCGGCATCCGGCTGCAACAGCTTGGCCACGGCAAAGGCCACGCGATTACCCAGCCCGATTTCCTCCAGCAAGGTTTCCAGTGAATCCACCTGCGCCGCTTGCAGCAACTGCGCTTGCTGAGCCTCGCTCAGGTTGTCCAGCTCAATATGCATATCGGCCAGGGCCCGGCTCAACATCCGGCGGCCCAGAGCCACCGACTGGTGATGGCGCTGGTTCTTGAGGAAATGGCGGATACCACTGCGCGCCTTACCGGACACGGTGAAATTCAGCCAGTTAGGGTTGGGCTGGGCGCCGGGCGCGGTAATGATGGTAACTTTTTGTCCGCTTTGCAGCGGCTGCGACAAGGGCGCAAGACGACCGTTGATGCGGCAGGCCACGCAGGCATTGCCGATATCGGTATGTACCGCATACGCAAAATCCACCGCCGTGGCGCCGTGGGGCAGCTCGACGATCTTGCCTTTGGGCGTAAAGACATAAACCTCGTCGGGGAAGAGGTCGATCTTCACGTTCTCGATAAATTCCAGCGAGTCCCCGGCGCGACGCTGCATCTCCAACAAACCCTGCACCCATTGACGGGCGCGGCTGTGGCTGCTGTTGATGGTTTCGGTGCTGTTGGATTTATAGAGGAAATGCGCCGCGATACCGTTATTGGCCATCTCATCCATCTCGCGAGTCCGAATCTGCACTTCAATGGGCACGCCATGCATGCCGACCAATACGGTGTGCAACGACTGGTAGCCATTGGCTTTGGGAATGGCGATGTAATCCTTGAACTCGCCGGCTACCGGTTTATAGAGGTTGTGAATCACCCCCAGTACGCGGTAACAGGTATCCACGCTGTCCACAATAATGCGGAAGGCGTACACATCCATGATTTCTTTGAAGTACTTTTTCTTCTGCCGCATCTTTTCATAGATGCTGTAGAGGTGCTTCTCCCGCCCGATCACTTCCGCCACGATTTTTTCGCGGGTCAGGCGTTTCTCAATGGACGTCTGGATCTGTTCAACCAGTTCTTTACGGTTGCCCCGTGCGGTTTTAAGGGCAGCTTGAAGACGCGTTGCCCGCAAGGGGTACATGGCGTAAAAGCCGCGGTCTTCAAACTCCAGACGCATGTCATTCATGCCCAGGCGATGGGCAATAGGCGCATAGATTTCGAGGGTTTCCTTGGCAATGCGGCGTTTTTTATCGGCGGGCATAGCACCCAGGGTACGCATGTTGTGCAGACGGTCGGCGAGCTTGACCAGGATCACCCGCAGGTCGTTGGCCATGGCCAGCGCCATCTTCTGGAAATTTTCCGCCTGTTTTTCGGCGTGGGATTCAAACTCAATCTGGGTCAGCTTACTAACCCCGTCCACCAGGTCGGCCACGGATTCGCCGAACTGTTTGGCGATGGCCTTTTTGCTGATGCCGGTATCTTCAATCACATCGTGCAACATGGCTGCCATCAAACTCTGATGGTCCATATGCATGTGCGCCAGGATGTCCGCTACCGCGAGCGGATGGGTAATGTAGGCTTCGCCACTGCGACGCTTTTGGCCGTCATGGGCTTGTTCCGCGTAAAAATAAGCCCGCTTCACCAAATTGATTTGGGGAGTATCCAGATATGACGAAAGCCTGTGACTTAAGGCTTCAATTGTCTGCAACGCCGTTCTCCAGAGACTGAAAAGCCGCTGCGTTGGCAACGGCTGGGGGATGATTTACCTCGGCTTACATTTCCTGTTCGTAGTTGCGCTCGGGTTTTGGCGCAGGCGCCACGTCTTTTTCGAGGAGGATGCTCGCATCGACAAAGCCTTCTTCGATTTCGCGCAGGGCGATTACCGTGGGTTTGTCATTTTCGGCGGGGACGTGAGGGTCTTTACCACCGATGGCGAGTTGACGGGCGCGTTTGCTGCCTACCATGACCAACTCAAAACGGTTATCAACGTGATTCAAACAATCTTCAACAGTAATGCGTGCCATAAAATTTCCGTGCCTGAATGAGGTAATGCAGCCGGAATGCTGCTTTTCAAGGGTGTCTATTATGCGTGAGATGGGGACTGGCCGCCAGTCGCCTGACCGGGGAATCGCCCACAAAATGCTCACCTCTGTGAGCTCGCCCACCTAAACCCGCCAATCAGGCCAACAATTCACGCAAAAGTGCTGCGTGCTTTTCTGCCTGACGCGGCAAACTCAGGTGTTGGCTGGTGATCAATGCCTGGAATTGTGCGAGTGCTGTGGTGAAGTCATCATTGATGATCAGGTAATCCGCCTCCACGTAATGCGAAATCTCGCTGATGGCTTCATTCATCCGCGCCTCAATTACGCTGCTGTCATCCTGGCCGCGGCCGGTGAGGCGCTGGCGCAGGGAGGCGAGGGACGGCGGCAGGATGAATAAACTGATGGTATCGGGCATCAACCGACGCACTTGTTCCGCGCCCTGCCAATCGATCTCCAGAATCACATCCATCCCCTGTTGCAGGGTCTCGACAACCCATTGTTGGGAGGTGCCATAGAGGTTGTTGAATACCCGCGCATGTTCCAGGAACGCCCCTTCTTCGAGCATGCGCTCAAAGGTCTCATGGTCGACAAAGTGATAGTTCACTCCATCTTTTTCGCCGGGGCGCATAGGCCGGGTCGTGTGGGAGATAGATACACAAACTTCAGGATTGGATTTGACCAGGGCAGCCACCAGGCTGGTTTTGCCCGCGCCAGAAGGTGCAGAAACGGTATAAAGCGTGCCGCGATTGCTCATGCAAGACTGCCTTATTCTTGTAGGGTGGTGTAAGTGCGAGGCCGCCAGAGTGGCCTGCGGGAATGCTCGAATTATGGCACAGGATCAGCGGAGGGTCAGGGGATTCTCCTTGGCTGGCGCCGTTCATGGCGAGTAATCAGCGGGAAAGTGTGGCATAGTGATGCAGACATTTCCGCGCAGGCCGACTGCGCCTTCTCCATCTTTTATTACCTGATTCCGGTTATGTTGCAACAATTGCTGTCCATTACCCAAGCCGCTGAACGCCTGCGCGTCCGGCCCACCTACGTGCGGGAGCTGGTGACCAAAGGACGCTTGTCGTTTGTCCACGGCGAACAATTGGATGCGGCCGAGGTGGACCAACTGGCAAAACTGATGAATAAACTGCGCCATGAGGGCCTGGCCACGCTGGTGCAAATCACCAGCGATGAGAACAAGCCCTGATCTTCACCCTACCAAGGCAAAAGACCGGTCAAAAGCGCTTTGTGAAACCGCGCTGGAGCCTGAATTTGCGGTGAGTGACCCAGATCAGGAAAATTTACCAGTTTGGCTTTGGGAATCTGTGCCGCGATCTCTCGACCCAGCTTTTTGTAATTGCCCAGTTTTTTCTGCAACGCTGGCGGTGCTGCATCTTTGCCCAGCGCCGTGTTGTCCAGTTCGCCGATCAGCAGTAACACCGGCACCTTCAATAGTGGAAATTCGTAGACGACCGGCTGCGACATGATCATGTCCGCTGTCAGAGCTGAACTCCAGGCTACCTGCTCACGTCCCTCACCGCGAAACATACCCGCCTGCATGTCTACCCAACGATCAAATTCGGGGCGCCATTCACCGGCATAGTAGGTATTGAGTTGGTACTTACGGATACCCTTAGCGGAGGTTTTCAGGTCCCGCGCATACCATTCATCCACCGTGCGATAAGGCACGCCCAGGGCTTTCCAGTCTTCCAGGCCAATCGGATTGACCATCACCAGTTGCTCCGTTTGCCCGGGGTACATCAACGCAAACCGTGTGGCCAACATGCCACCCATGGAATGGCCCATGACGGTCACTTTCTTCACGTCGATGGCATCAAGTAGCGCTCGGGTATTGCTCGCCAGTTGCTGAAAACTGAATTGATACTGCGTTGGTTTGGATGATTTACAGAAGCCGATCTGGTCCGGCGCAATCACCCGATAACCTTGGTCGACCAACACCTTGATGGTGCCCTCCCAGGTCGCTGCACAAAAATTCTTGCCGTGCATCAGCACCACCGTGCGCCCGTTTGCCTCTTCGGGCTGAACATCCATATACACCATCTCCAGTGCCTGCTGCTGGGAGGTGACAGTGAAGGTTTTGGTCGGATAGGGGTAGTCGAAGCCTTCGAGTCGAGGGCCGTAATGCGGCGTGTCGGCGGCGGTGGAATAGGCGGACATGAACAATAACGCGATGGAAAGCCAGACCTTCATAAACGATTCCTTAGTTCACAATATGGACTTACAAAAGATGGCGTTGTGAGTTGTGTGGGCGGGAAAAGTTCGTGGGAATACGGGTGCTGTTGCTCCCCGCGGGATCACTCATCGCGGTGCCAGGCGAGCGGCTCCCGGCGATAAAAAGCTGCCAACAGACGGTATACGTCCGGATAATCTTCGTTTAGCCGACGCGGCTGGATAAAGAAATACTCACTGACGACAGCAAAAAATTCCGCGGGATTCGTGGTGGCGTAAGCATCAAATGATTCATCACCATCATCAATGCGCTGACAAAGATCATCATAAGCAGATTGCATCACCCTCGGCCAGGTCGTGAACTCGGCGCGACCCGCCAATGGCGGAGTACCATTCATCACACCATCGAAGCCATCCACCTGATGCGCATACTCGTGGATCACCAGATTATGATGACTATCGACTTGCGCCAGATTTCGCTCAATATCGGCCCAGGATAAAATCACCTTACCCTGTTCCCAGGATTCTCCCAGCAGTATGTGGCGCTCTTCGGCAACCAGCCCCAGCTCGTCCTGCACCGCCCCCTCGCGGACGAACGCGTCCGGGTAAAGCAAGACACAAGGGAAATCGACTTCGTGATCATGGATGATATTGCCATACAGCAAACTCGCTTGCGCCAGCACCAGCACGCGCATCTCCTCGGTGACGACGAGATCGTTGCAGCCATAAAACTCGGTTTCCGCCATCATCACCAGCAGTTGCTGTTGCAGGTGATCGCGCACCTGGTCCGGCAGGCGGGAATACAATCGCCAACGTTGTTCAAGCAGTTGATGCCAGGATTCAGGAAAAGGTTTGGCCGCCTGTTTACGGCGGCGGTGCAAACGCCAAATGGGGGTGATGATTAACAGCGCGATGATCAGCGCGGCAGTAGTAAACAGCAGATAGACGAGCACAATTTACCCCTGCCTGTGATCCTCATTTATACAACAGCAAATGAACAAACGCTGCGGATTCGAATTACACCACGGATAATACTACTCAATATTCTGCACCTGCTCCCGCATCTGCTCGATCAATACCTTCAACTCCACCGCGGCTTGGGTCGTTTCACTGACGATAGATTTTGATGAGAGGGTGTTAGCTTCGCGGTTGAGTTCCTGCATCAGGAAATCCAGCCGGCGGCCGAGGGAATCGGTTTGTTTGAGGCTGCGTTTGACTTCGATAACGTGGGTGTCGAGGCGGTCCAGCTCTTCGTCGACATCAGCTTTTTGCGCGAGCAGGGCGATTTCCTGTTCAAGGCGTTCGGGGTCCAGTTCCACTTGCAGGCTGGCGATCTTGGTTTGCAACTTGTCGCGCTGGCTTTGCAGAATTTCCGGCAGGCGGGCGCGCACAGCCACCACTTGTGCGGATACGGCATCCAGGCGTTGCAGGATAAATTGTTCCAGCTCTGCACCTTCGCGCGCACGATGTTCAACCAGTTGTTTCAGCGCTTCGTCGAACACACTGAGCACTGCCTGCTGCATGGCTTCGCGGTCCATCTCCTGCTTTTGCATGACGCCTGGCCATTTGAGGATATCCAGAGTGTTTACCGGCGCGGCGAGCTCACCGAGCTGTTCCGTGATTTGCTGCGCCGCTCTGGCCAATTGGCTGACCCGGCCCAGGTTGATACCCAGCTCCGCTTCACCTTCCTGCTCCCATTGGATACTAAGCGCCGCTTCTACTTTGCCGCGCTGCAATGCCTTGCGGATCAATTCGCGC
>DATJLH010000277.1:0-38999 GCA_035490615.1 Cellvibrio sp. | reverse complement strand
GAATGGGAGCGTCGCATTTCGCGAGAACCCGGTGAAATTCAGTTTACTACCCAGCTGGAGCAGGGTAGTTACAGCCAGATATTTTTTACCAACGGGAATAGCGGCTACGCAGCACCTTTTCGTATAGAGCTCTCTGATATGGATTGCGATGCGGGCCACGAAGTTATTATTGAATACCGCGATACACCTAGCGATATTTACCGGAAATATTTTGACACCATTATTCCTTGGGGAAGGTCTGCTCTAATAAGCATAAGATGGCGAGCAGATGGAGAAGTGGAGGTGACATTGGAAGAAGAAACCCTAGGTTTTACCCCATACCAAAAACCATCCAAAGTAATCTTCCGCAACCTCTCAGGCCAACTCCCTATTACTCGCTTCGCTTATATTGCAAAAGATAAGTAGGAATCTTCATGAAACATGTATTGAATCGTCTCACTGCTATCTATTTTTTTCTGCTTATCGCTATTTCTTTTTCCACAACTTCCAGCGCAGATTTTGCGTTAGCAATGAAATATTATGAACAGAAAGACTTTCAGAAAGCCTATCATGAGTTTTTAGAAGCAGCAGAATATGGCGATTATTCATCACAATACAATATTGGAGCGATGTATTACCGCGGTGACTTCGTAGAAAAAAATCTGATCGAGGCTTATGCATGGTTTTTCCTTTCCGCCCAAGACCCCAACTCTGGAACCCGCCAGGTTCATACCAGCATTTACAAAAAACTCTCACCAGAGGAAAAACAAAAAGCTGAAAAAAGATATGAAGAAATTAATGCAGAATATGGGGATGATGCCATTGAGAAAAAATTAACCCCTGTATTCTTGGGAGGAACGCCATTACTTAAGAAATTTCGCCTCATTAAAACTGTAGCCCCTGATTACCCCATGCAGATGGCACAAAGAGGTTCATTTGGGTGGGTCGACATGTTGTTTACTATTGAAAAAGATGGAACGACCAAAGACCATGTTGTCTACTCTTCCCCACACCAAGCATTTACTGATGCCGCCATTAAATCCGCGCGACAGTCGCTATTTGAACCGTTAAAGATAAATGGGAAACCTGTGACTGTAACGGGTGTTAAGCGACGATACATCTTTGAAATGGCTGGTACCAGTTTTAATAAAAAAAGAATAACAGCAGCGATGCAAGAGATGAAAGAAAAAGCCATCAAGGGAGATGACAGGGACAAGTTGGGATATGCATATTTTCTTGACTCTATACCGTCGTTCGCTCAAATCGATGACATTAAAGACAATCCCAACAAATGGTATATGGAGGCGGCTAATAGTGGTAATGCTGCAGCCAGCTTTTTTCTCGGTCAGAATATTCTATATGGCAACATGTGCACCGCAGATTCCAGTATAAGTATGGGATGGCTGATCAAAGCAGCGACAAACAATATAACGGATGCACAATATACATTAGCTATTGAATTGATGAGCGGCGCACGCTTTGAAAGAAATGAAGAGAAGGCGCTTTATTGGTTACAACGCGCTGCGGCCAGCAGTACGGCAGCACAATTACGTTATGCCTGGATATTGACCACGCATCCATCTGCGGAAAAACGTGACGGTGCCTTAGCAAAAACTTACCTCGATATGGTTGATAAGGGCTACCACGACAAACAAACGCTGTTTCAGGTTGCCGCCGCCGTTGCGGCTGAAAATAACGATTTTAAAGCGGCGATTGACTGGCAAACCAAAGCACTCAAAGATGCGCGGGGTCTTGAGCTGCCGCTGGATTATGTTAATCAACGGCTGGCTGCTTATAACAACAAACAACCATGGCGCGAGGCGTTATAAATTCTTCAGCGTCCTCGACCGGTTGCCATGGATACCATCAAGTGAGACAATTTTTCGCGCGCGGGGACGACCTCGCGCGTTCTGCTTTTTTCGGGGACGACCCTGTATTGTGTGAGGTTGCCCCATGTCCTGGTTATTACTTCTCTTTGCCGGCCTGTTTGAAATCGCCTGGGCGCTTGGCTTGAAATACAGCGAGGGCTTTACCCGGCTGTGGCCGAGTGTACTCACCGTATGTGCCTTGATCGCCAGCCTGACGTTACTCGGCCTATCATTGCGCCAGTTGCCTTTGGGCACGGCCTACGCGGTATGGAGCGGTATCGGTGCGCTGGGTACGGTAACGCTGGGGGTACTGCTGTTTGGTGAATCCGTGTCGCTGCTGCGGTTGGTATCGGTGGGATTGATATTGATAGGCATTACCGGATTAAAGCTGGCGTAATCCAGACAGGGTTTGCTCCGTCGGCCTTCACGTGGGGGCAATACAACGTCGCATGGCAGAATTCTGGCTGATTTTAATTTCGTGCAATACACTTAATTGCATTACGTTGACGATAATGACTGAGCTAACCCTGTTTCCTGCATAAGGCACCTTTGATATTCCATGGACAGCGCCAGCCTTCTCGCCCTGACCCACAATGCTGCACTCCTGTTGGCGATGATCTTTATCTACGATCTCGCCATTGACCGCAAACGCACCGAGCGGCTGCTGTGGTGGAAGGTCATGATCGGTATCGGGCTGGGTATTACCGCTATCGTTATCATGCTGACGCCCTGGGAATTTGCACCGGGCATTGTGTTCGATACGCGTTCAGTACTGCTCGGCATCGCCGGTTTGTTCTTTGGCCCACTGCCGACCCTGATTGCCATGCTCATGGCAGCGGCCTTGCGCCTGTATCAGGGAGGGGCCGCCGCGTTTACCGGCGTGCTGGTGATAATGGCTTCCGGCTTTATCGGCATCGCCTGGCGACACCTTCGTTTTCGGGAATTGGTGCGCATCTCTACAGCTGAACTTTATCTTTTCGGTCTGGTGATTCACCTGGTCATGCTGGTGCTGATGTTCACCTTGCCGCTCACCACCGCGCTTGATGTTCTGGCCGATGTTGGTTTGCCGGTGCTGATCGTCTATCCCCTGGCCACGACCATGCTGGGTACGCTCTTTGCGGGCCGTCTCGAACGCAAACAAGTGATCGAGGCGCTGGCAGAAAATGAATTCCTGTTTCGCTCGCAGTTTGATTTCGGCAATATCGGCATCGCCATTACCTCCGTCGACAAACGCTGGCTGCGGGTTAACCCGCGTTTATGCGAAATGATCGGCTATAACGAAGCCGAACTCAGTAAGCTCACCTGGGCGGATATCACGCACCCCGATGACCTCAACAAAGATGTGGAACAATTTCAACGCGTGTTAGCCGGTGATATCGAAAGCTACGATCTGGATAAACGTTTTGTCTGCAAAGATGGCCGCGTGCTCTATGCCCATTTGACCGCGTCCTGCTACCGCAACCATGGGCAAGTGCAGTTTTTTATTGCCGGCCTGCTGGATACTACCCAACAGAAACTTGCTGAACTGGCATTGCGGGCCAGCGAAGAACAATTAACCCTGGTGCTGGCCGGCGGCGAACTGGGGTTTTGGGATTGGGATATTGCCAACAACACCGTCGAGCGAAATGCGCGCTGGGCCGAGATGCTCGGGTACACCCACGAGGAAATTCAACACACAGTAAAACAATGGATTGATTTTATTCATCCGGATGATCGCTCACTCGCCTGGGAATCCATCACTCGTCACCTGGAAGGCAAAACACCGCAGCACAAAGCCGAATACCGCATGCAAACCAAACTGGGGGATTATCGCTGGGTTCAGGACTGCGCCAAGGTGGTCAGTTACAGCAGCGACGGCAAGCCTCTGCGCATGTGCGGCACGCACACGGATATCACCGAACGCAAGCAAGCCGAAGAATCCATGCAATTGGCGTCCATGGTGTATGAAAACAGCAGCGAAGCCATGATGGTAATGGATGCCTGTACGGGCAATGTCATCAACATCAATCCTGCCTTTACCGAGCTGACCCAATATACACCCGAAGAAATTATCGGCCAGTACGCGGGCATACTCAGTACCGACTCCGAGCGTTCGACGCTTTATACCAACCTGCGCGAAAGCATGAAAACCAATGGCCGCTGGCGTGGAGAAACCTGGTGCCGCCGTAAAAATGGTGAAGACTTTGCCATTTGGCTGACCATGAACACCATCTTCAACAACGAAGGCAAAGCGTACCGCCGCGTTGCACTCTTCTCCGATATCACCGACAAAAAACAGTCGGAAGAAATTATCTGGAATCAGGCCAACTTTGATCAACTCACACAATTGCCCAATCGCCGCATGTTCCTGGATCACCTGGAGCAGGAGATAAAAAAATCCGCCCGCACGCTCCAACCCATTGCGTTGTTATTTCTGGACCTGGATTTATTCAAGGAAGTTAACGACACCCTCGGTCACGACATGGGCGATAAATTATTGCAGGAAGCCGCTGATCGTTTGCGCCAGTGTGTACGTGATACCGATACGGTCGCGCGTCTGGGCGGCGACGAATTTACGGTGATCCTCAGCGACCTGGAAAACACCGAAAATGTCGAGCGCATTGCGGAAGCTATCTTGCGCAAATTAACCGAGCCGTTTCAATTGGGCGCCGATACTGCCTATATCTCCACCAGTATCGGCATTACCTTATATCCAAACGATGCGCGTGATATCGATACCCTGCTGAAAAATGCAGACCAGGCCATGTATGCAGCCAAAAGCCTGGGGCGCAATCGTTTTAATTATTTCACCGCATCCATGCAGGAAGCCGCGCGTAATCGAATGCGCATGATCAACGACATGCGCAACGCCCTCAGTGACACACAATTTATGTTGTACTACCAACCGATTGTGGATTTGCACCATAACACCATCACCAAAGCGGAAGCCTTGATTCGTTGGCAGCATCCTGCGCGCGGGCTGGTTCCACCGGATGAATTTATTCCGCTGGCAGAGGACACCGGGATGATTATTGATATCGGTGATTGGGTGTTCCGCGAGGCCATGTCGCAAGTGGCCCGCTGGCGTGATTGGCACAACATCGACGTGCAGGTCAGTGTGAACAAATCGCCGATACAGTTCCGCGATGAAAACAATAACCTGTCGCACTGGTTTCAGCATATTCAGCAACTGGGTTTATCCGGCAATGCTGTCAATATTGAAATCACCGAAGGCTTGTTGCTCGACGCTAATCACGCCGTGCATGAAAAACTGCTCGCTTTTCGCGATGCGGGTATTCAGGTGTCGCTGGATGATTTCGGCACCGGTTATTCTTCGTTGGCTTATCTAAAAAAATTCGATATCGATTATCTTAAGATCGATCAGTCATTTGTGCATAACCTGCACACCGACACAGAAGAGTATGCACTGTGTGAAGCCATCATCGTCATGGCCCATAAGTTGGGCATCAAAGTCATTGCTGAAGGCGTGGAAACCCAACAACAGCGCGATCTGCTGGCGGCGGCAGGATGCGATTACGCCCAAGGGTATTTATTTTCCAAACCCGTGCCTGCCGATGACTTTGCCCGCCTGTTCCTGGTCCAATAAGCCATTGATCGAAATTTTCGTCCAAATGCCCTCACTGCCCCCGCTCGTTAGTCGATAACCTGCGGCGTATGATGTGGGCGTATTGTGAGGACTGTGCATGACTGAAAAATCCCTTTCCCCCTGGTTGATTCTCCTGCTGGCGGCGATGATCGCCACTACACCCCTGGCAGTGGACATGTATCTTCCCGCCATGCCTGCCATGGCTCAGGACATGAGTACCCACATCGGCTCTGTCCAGCAATCACTCAGTATTTTTCTCGCCGCTTACGGCGCCGGTATGTTGTTATTCGGCCCCCTGGCAGACGCCTTGGGCCGGCGCCCACTGGCACTGTTCGGCCTGAGCGGGTTTGCACTGGCGAGCCTGGCGCTGAGCCAGGTGAACAGCATCGAATGGTTCCTGACCTGGCGCACCGTGCAAGCACTCAGCGGCGCCGCGTCTTCGGTAGTGGTGCCCGGTATTATTCGCTACCTTTACCGCGAACACACCGCCAAGGGCATGTCGTACATGTCGATGATCATGATGCTCGCGCCCCTACTGGCACCGGCCATGGGCAGTGCGATCATGTGGCTGAGCAGCTGGCATTTTATTTTTATAGCGCAAGCCGTTTACGCAGGGCTGATTATTGTTTTTGCCTGGCGTTTTCTGCCGGAAATAAAAGCCAAAGACAGTTCGCGTCGCGTTAATTTTTTACAAGGCTATCGCACTGTCTTTGCCCATCATTCCGCGCGTCCGTTAATTATCACCATCATGTTTTCGTCGTTTGCATTCTTTTGTTTTCTGACCGCGATGCCGTTTATCTACATCAAGTATTTCGGCGTAAGCGAACAACATTTCGGTATCCTGTTCGGTATGAATGTCATGATGTTGATGCTGGCGAATTTTATCAACAGTCGTGTGGTCAGCCGGTTAGGTTCACCGCGCATGTTGCGTATCGGCCTCGGCATTGCGCTTATCAGTGCCAGCTTGCTGTGCCTCTTTAATTACCTGGACATGAGTTTGTGGTACACCGTGCTTACGGTGGGGCCATTGATGGCGAGCCTGGGATTAATTTCTACCAATACGGATGCCATGATCATCATGAAATTTCCCGATCATTCGGGCACCGCAACAGCAGTAACCGGCACCCTGCGCTTTGGCAGCGGCGCCCTGGCCGGCCCTTTGCTCGCCTGGTTGTATACCGGCACCGCGCTGCCCTTTTCGCTGTTGATGCTCGGCGGTGTGCTGGGTGTCCTGTGCTGCCAGATATGGATTTTCCTGCGAAGCGCGCAAGCGGCAGAATAAACGGCCGTTTATCACAGTGCGGCAGGCTGCCCTGAAGTTCAGTTGATTTTTGTGTATCATCCAGCTCTCATTTTTCCTGAACAGGACATTGAATACTGAGGTTGCGATGAAAAACGAATTGGTCAATTGGCTGGAAAGCCTGGAGCTGCAACACGCCGAGCTGGTGTATTTTTTTATTGTCATCGGCATCATCGCCGTTACATCGCTTATTATTCATTTTATCCTTCACCGCGTGGTGATTCGCCTGATCAGCCACCGCGCGTCGCAATCGCAACGCCTGTGGCAGCGCGCGTTATTCCAGAACAACTTATTCAGTCGCCTTGCGCTGACGCTACAGGGTTTTATTATTTATACCCAGGCGCGCATCTGGCTTAACAGCGATTCCGATACGCTGGCGGTGATTGAAGTTGTCACGCACTTGTGGGTGCTGCTCTACGCTTTGCTGTCGCTCTTTGCGCTGCTGGATACACTGGAAGATGTGGTTATCTCCACACCTTACGGGCGCCGGTTTCCGCTGCGCGGCATCTTTCAAAGTATTAAATTGATCAGCGCGCTGGTTACGATCATCTTTGCCATTTCGCTGTTAATCGGTAAATCCCCGGTCATCTTATTCAGCAGCCTCGGTGCCATGACGGCCGTGTTGTTGTTGATATTTAAAGACCCGATCATGGGGTTGGTGGCGGGCATTCAGTTGTCGGCCAACGATATGCTGGCGGTCGGTGACTGGCTGGAGATGCCCAAGTACGGCGCGGACGGTGATGTGATTGATATCAGCCTGACCACGGTAAAAGTGCGCAACTGGGATAAAACCATCACCACCATTCCCGCGTATGCGTTGATCTCCGATTCGTTTAAAAACTGGCGCGGGATGACCGAGTCGGGTGGCCGACGCATCAAACGTGCCGTTAACATTGATGCAACCAGCGTAAAATTTCTGGATGAAGACGCACTAAAGCGTTTACGCCGCGCGCAGTTGCTGACGGATTATATTGAGAATAAAGTGCGCGAAATCGCGGAATACAATAAGGAACATAATATTGATCCTGAGTCGCCGGTGAATGGGCGCAAGCTGACGAACCTGGGGACTTTTCGCGCTTACCTTACCGCTTATCTGCGTGCGCATAAAAAAATACACCAGGAAAATATGACCTTGATGGTTCGCCAACTGGAACCCGGAGCCAACGGTATTCCGATGGAAATCTATGCGTTTGCTAACGATATCAATTGGGTGGCTTACGAAGGCATCCAGGCCGACATCTTTGACCATGTATTTGCGGTGATTCCGGAGTTTGGTTTACGCATTCACCAGACACCTACCGGTTATGACTTACAACAGATCGGGGTGCGGATGGCCAGTACACCTGAAACAACACAGCAAGGCGTTATTGCTGCAGACAAATAACCACCGCCGCGTGGTAGGACTTCCAATATACCGGGATCACGTAGGAACGCAGCTGTGCCGGTAGATGAATATGATTGGGCGCGCCCTCAATCATCACCGGCACCGAGATCATAAATTCCTGGCCAAAGGTGCTGCGCGCGTTACCGGAAATAATATTGGCCACTTCGCCCACCAGATCAAAGATATGCTCATTGGTGGTTTCCATCTCGCCGATACTGAGCAACAGGTGTTTGAGCAAAATGCGCGGCGCCGTGAAATAAACACAACCGCGATAGGGGCCGGAAATACCGATAATACCGGTCACGTCGTAAGCCGCCGGGTTTTCATTTTCCACCAGATAAGGCGTACCGACTTTAACATCCCGGTCATTGGTGTGCTGAAAAAAACGCACCACGCCATCAATAAACACTTGCAGGGTTTGTTCAGACATTTAATCCTCGGTCAACTCAGTCAATGCGTCCAATAATTGTTGATCGCTAAAGGGTTTACATAAAAATCCGCGCGCACCTTTCTTTAACGCTTCAATGCCTGTGGCTTTATCGGACAGCGCCGATATCACCAGGATACGCAAATTCGGGTCCAGCGCAATCAGTTGCTGGATGCACGCAATGCCGTCCATCTCCGGCATGGTCAGGTCCATGGTGACCACCTGTGGCCGGGTTTTCCTGAACAAGGCTACGGCTTCTGCACCATTACCGGCAGAGGCCACAACATGAAATTGATCCGTGTCGTTACAGCGTTCTATCTTGCGGCGGATAATGTTGGAATCATCCACAATCATCAGTGACAACATCGTGTAATCCTGTTGCGTCAAACGGGTTTATCAGGCAGCAATATCTTTTTGCGCGGCGATTAACGGCAGCCTAATCACAAACCGGCAATGGCGGCCGCGCCGGCTGGATACAGTGAGTTTGCCGCGCAGGGCCAATACCTGGTTCATCACCGCTTCCATACCCACACCGCGGCCGGCGTCTTTGGTGACGGTTTTCGCCGTACTGAAGCCTTCGTTGAAAATCAGGCTGAGCAATTTTTTATTGTCCCAGGACTCAATCTCGTCGAGACGCCATTTACCCGAGGCGATGGCTTTCTCACGAATCGCGGCATAATCCAATCCCTGGCCGTCATCCATCACGGTCAATTCCATGTCGGTTTCCGAGATCTTTGCCAGGCGTAAATCGATGCGACCTTGCGACGGCTTCTGGCCCAGTTCCCGTTCGCGCGGCGTTTCAATACCGTGCACCACAGCATTGCGCAGCAGTTGAATACAGATTTCTTTTAATTGCTGTTGGTGGTCGCGATCCAGGTTCAGG
Source organism: Cellvibrio sp. (assembly GCA_035490615.1). GTDB lineage: Bacteria > Pseudomonadota > Gammaproteobacteria > Pseudomonadales > Cellvibrionaceae > Cellvibrio. Next base: position 29,572 of record DATJLH010000277.1, on the reverse strand, counting down.
TCGTGCAAACCGCTGGTCACCAATTTGATGTCTTTGCCGTTGCGCTGCGCGATGCTTTGCACAAAAGCGTCCAGATGATCCCATCCATCGGCCTGGCGACTATTGGTGACATGACGCGGATCAGCCGCCGTCGGGCTGCTACTGGCCAGCGCAAACTGGCTCAATTTTTTAATCAGTGTTTCTACCTGCTGGGTGTAACTGATCAGGTTTTCGAGTTGTACGGCCAACCCCAGGTAATCATTACCGGTCAGGTCCGGTTTGTTGCGCAACAACTCCAGCTCATCTTCAATAGCGTGGGCTGCGTTTTCAAAGTATTCCAGCTTGAGCGCAGCCGCATCGCCTTTGAAATTGTGAATCTCGCGGAAGATGCCGCTGGCTTTTTCGCGCACCGACGCGGCGTTTTTGGCCGGCAAACTCAGGATATGATTGACCCGGTTGTAACACTTGTACGCACCGGCGATAAACTCGTGCAGCAGCGTCGGGTGCGTATGGAGCAAGCCGGTCAGCATCTCCAGTTGTTGTTCGTTGTGCTTGCGGCTTTCGCCCAGGGCTTTTTCGAGTTTCACCTGCTCGGTGATATCGAGGATCGTGACCAGCACATGGGATATCTCACCGTCCTGATAAGCCCGCGCAAAATCAAATTTCACATACTTGGTCAGAAAGCCACCGCTGGGTTGCGCGATATTCACTTCTACCAGATTGAGCGGGTTGAGATCACCAATCAGTTTTTCCTTGATCTTGGGATCAAATAATAATTCGATAAACCCCCGTGCTGTCTCCGCATCTTTTTCGCTGATGATATTCTCCAGCAAAGACTGAAACGATTTTCCGGCGAATTCCTGCTGACCCAACACCTCGCTTAACTTGGCCGAATGTTGTTCACCGATGCGCAAGTTTTTGTCGATCAGGAACAAGCCTTCGTTTACCGTCGCAAGAATTTCTGTGGTTTCCTTGCGCGCCCGCTCAATGATGACATCGCTCTCGCGCAACTGCCGCACGAAGTGGAACATGATGATAAAGAAGTTAACAATCGCAAGGCTGATACCAATGGTCTGAATCCAGCGCAATCGCGTGGCCTTGGACGCGGCCAAGTGTTCCAGTGCAATGGTGAGATCGTTCATATGACCCAGCAGCGCAATGTTATTGACCCGCGCCATCGCAACGGCCGCTGGCAGGGAATCCGCCAGGGAATTATGTTGTTGTACGTCCTGAATCAGGGTTTGCACCGCGCTGCGATACGGTGTCCAGAGGGTGGCCGCTTCGCGTAGTGCCGTCATGCCTCTGGGATCGCTGACGGCATCCAGGGTCACCGCTTCTTGCGCGGCTCCGCGTGCATTGCCGCCGCGAATAAAGGCATTGAGGGTTTCGTCGAAAAGAGATTGACTCAACAGCAATTCATCAAAGGCTTTTTGAAATGCAACCGGGTCCTCGCGCGAGCTGTCGAGCACGAATAAGGTTTTCGCCATACGTTGCGACAACATCCGCTGGCGACCGGCGAGGTTTACCCCCACCGCATCATCGGCAATCTCAAACGAGATATAAAAGTTTAATAACAAAACCGATGCGTCGAGTAATAAAAAGAGGGCAACAGAAATAAGGATGCCGCGATATTTTCCGTAATCAAATGTGAACATGGCTTGCGCTCATCAGGACTGACGGCAAGGCCATTGCGAAACTTATGCCAATGCACATTTGCGCAAAAAAGCTGCACGCTTGTGCATTTGCACGACAGATCGCTTTATAAGAGCCGTTTTTTTTGAAACAGTTCGCGTGAACAGGCAGACATCTTGGTGCACCGGCAATCATCAGCGCACGCATTTGGTTCCCATCGAATTGAAAACCATCGCAAAGATCAGTGCTTCTACTCTTCCTGCTGTTGCAAGGTCCAGAGCTGCGCATAACGGCCTTGCCGCTGCAACAATTCACTGTGGGTTCCCTGTTCCACCACCTGACCTTTGTCCAGGACCACGATCTTGTCTGCATCAACCACCGTCGATAAACGATGGGCAATGACAATGCTGGTATGGCCGGTGGCAACTTCACGCATGGCCTCAAGGATGGCCGTTTCGGCGTTGGAATCCAGCGCCGAGGTGGCTTCATCGAAGAGTAGAATCGGCGCACCTTTTAATAACACCCGCGCGATGGCGATACGTTGTTTTTCGCCACCGCTGACTTTCAGCCCGCGTTCGCCGACGATTGTCTTATCACCCTGGGGCAGGCTATCGATAAAAGGTTTCAGGTGCGCCATGCGAATGGCGCGTTCAATCTGCGCATCGCCCGCCGCCGGATTTCCGTAGGCAATGTTCTCGCGGATGCTCGTGTTAAACAGCACGGTATCCTGGGGCACCACGGCAATCGCGCGGCGCAAACTGTCGAGGGTCACCGCGCGAATATCCTGACCGTCGATGGTGATACTGCCGCTATCAATATCATAGAAACGATACAACAAACGCGCGATGGTGCTTTTGCCCGCGCCGGACGCGCCCACAATCGCGACACGTGTTCCGGCGGGAATATGCAAATGAAAATCGCGCAGGATCGGGCGGTCGCGATGATAGGAAAAATTAACCCCGGACCAGTGAATATCACCCTTAGTGATACGCAGGGGTTGTGCAGCGGGCGCATCGACAATCCGGGCCTCGCGTTTCAGCAAACCGAGCATATTTTCCAGATCCGTTAATGCGCGGCGAATTTCGCGGTACACAAAACCCAGGAAGTTGAGCGGAATAAATAGTTGGATCATGTAGGCATTGACCATCGCCAGATCGCCCAGTGTCATTTGCTGATCCAGGACATTGACAGCCGCCATCCACATCATCGCTGTAATCGCCAGCGCAATGATCAATGCCTGCCCGGAATTCAGGGCCAACAAAGACAAACGATTTTTTAGTTTGGCCGATTCCCACTTCGCCAGAAAATCATCGTAAGTGCGTGCTTCAAATGCTTCGTTGTTAAAATATTTAACCGTTTCGTAATTCAGCAAGCTGTCAATCGCACGGGTATTGGTGGAGGAATCTGCCTGGTTAGCTTCACGCACAAAACGGTTGCGCCATTCGGTGGTCAGCACGGTAAAGAAAATATAGATCACCACCGCGATCAGGGTAATCACCGCATACCACACGGAAAATGCCAGCGCAAAGATGACCGCAACCATTAAAATTTCAAACAAGGTCGGCACGATGTTGAACATCAAAAAGCGCATTAAAAAACTGATGCCGTTGGTGCCGCGTTCAATATCGCGGCTGATGCCGCCCGTCGCGCGGTCAAGGTGGAATGCCAGCTCCAATTGGTGCAGGTGTTTGAACACCCGCAAGCCAATGCGACGCATGGCGTGTTCGGTGACGCGGCTGAAGAGTGCATCGCGCAGCTCGCCAAAGAAGACGCTGCCAAACCGCAGGGCACCGTAAAACAGAATAAAGGCGAGGGGTAACACCAGTTCCGGTTGCAGGCTGCGGTCGACGCCGTCGATGATGTGTTTGAGTGCCCAGGGCATCAACAAGGTCGCGCCCTTGGCGGCAATCAATGCGAGCACCGCGAGCAACACGCGGCCTTTAAAATCCCACAAATAGGGCCAGAGATAACCGAGGGTTTGTTTCAGGGAGGCGCGGGTGAGGGGAATATTTTCCGCCGCCGGTGAAGGATCGCTGTGCATGCCACGCATAGGGGAATCGCCGGAATCGTTGAGGTCAATGCGGCAGGACACCGCGCAGAAGCGCTTAGGTGGGGGCGGGCAGGCTGATTACAACCCGCAGGCCGCCCAGCGGGCTATCGGCCAGGGTCAGTTCGCCCGCCAGGTGGTCCACAATATCGCGCACGATACCCAAGCCCAAACCGTGACCGCTCACCTGTTCATCCAGCCGGGTGCCGCGGCTCAATACCTCGGCGCGCTGTTCACCGGCAATACCGGGCCCGTCGTCATCCACCGTAATGGTGATGTTTCTGGTGGTTTTTTCGATGCTCAACGCCACGCGAGCCGTGGCCCATTTGCAGGCGTTATCCAACAAGTTACCGAGCAGTTCCAGCAGATCTTCGCGGTCCCAAGGCAAGCGCAGATCGTCGGGAACCGTCTGCCAGTGCAACTGCAAGTCGCGCCCGTGGATTTGTTGCAGCGTGGCAAATAACAGCGGCAGCTCCTCCGCACAATGAAAATGCGCGCCGGGCAGGACATCCCCGGCCAGACGCGCGCGACTTAACTCGCGCGTCAATCGTTGGCGAATATTATTCAATTGCGTGCGCATGCTATCGACAATATCAGGATGTGCTTGCAACTCCGTGCGCGCATTGATGCTGAACAGCACGGCCAGCGGCGTTTTCAGTGCGTGACCCACATTACCCAGTGCATTGCGCGAACGTTTAAGCGTGTCTTCCGTGTGCTGCAACAAGCGATTGATTTGTTGCACCAGGGGCGCAAGTTCTTCCGGCACCTGGTTATCCAGCTCGGTGCGCTGCCCCTGTTGTAATTGTTTGACCTGTCGGCGCACCACATCCAGGGGCTGCAAGGCACGCCGCACGATCAGGCGTTGCAATAACAGAATGATGACCAGTGCGATAACGCCAGTGCCCAAACCGATCCAGCGCAGTTGCTGAAAACTTTGCAACACCGGGGTGTAGTCCCGCGCAACAATGATGGCGAGGTCCTGGCCAAAGCGACGATAGTTTGCGCGATATACCAATAATTTTTGCGTTTGCGGCCCGTCCGCCAGATCCGCTTGTAAACCGGCCTGATCGGGCAAGGGCAGCACGTGATCCCAGGCGGAGCGCGAACGTAAATCTGCGTTGGCAAGATCATCTAACGGTAAAAATTCAATACGAAAATAGCGACCGGAAAAAGGCCGTTCATACACGGGCGAGAGGCGGGTTTGATCGAGTGTTATGCCGTCGCCGGTGCGCACCAGCGCGGCGAGCAGATTGTCGGCATCGAGTTGTAACTCACTGCCCAGGTTACGCCGCAATCCCGCATCAAATAACCACAGGCTGGTTTGCGCCAACAGCAGGCCCACCAGTATCAAAACACTGGCCAAGCCAATACTGAGACGTTGTTGAATGGATTTCATAAAGCCAGGCCAGTGGCATTCCCCGTTTGCAAACCGTTAAATAAATAACCCTGGTTACGGCGCGTTTCGATCACGGCTTTACCCAACTTGCGGCGCAGGTGATTCACATGCACTTCAATGACATTGGAGTCCCGCTCGGTTTCACCGTCGTACAAGTGCTCAAGCAATTGCAACTTGGACACAATCTGTTGCGGGTGCAACATTAAATAACGCAGCAAACTGAATTCGGCGGCAGTGAGGGTGATTTCCTTGCCGTTATGAATCACCGATTGTTTGCGTTCATCCAGTTGCACACCACCCGCTTCCAGACGCGTTTGATTCGCCAGACCGTGAGCCCGGCGCAACAGCGACTGGATGCGCAATTGTAATTCTTCCGGATGAAAGGGTTTGGTGAGGTAATCATCGGCGCCGGCTTTTAAACCCTCGATACGCTCGGCCCAATGATCGCGCGCGGTCAAGATCAACACCGGTGTGGCCAAACCGCCGGCGCGCCATTCGCGCAAGACCTCCAGCCCCGGTTTACCCGGCAAGCCCAGATCCAGCACAATCAAATCGTAAGGCTCGCTGGCGCCTTGATACAACGCATCGCGGCCATCCGCCAGCCAATCCACCGCATAACCGGCGCACCCGAGATCCGCCAGTAATTCATCGGCCAAAGACACTTGATCCTCTACGATCAGCAAGCGCATTTAATCATCTTCCTCGTCTTTTAAGATGCGTCCATCGCGCGCGTCGATTTCAATATCGCGCACCGCACCACTGCGGGTAATTAATTCCACTTCGTAAACGTAGCGGCCGTCATCCTGCTCCAGTTCTGCCTCCAGCAAACGGGCACCGGGGTGGAGGGAGAGGGCGATGTCGAGCAGTTTTTCCAGTGCGAGAATCTCGCCCGCCTGCCGCAAACGCAATGCTTCATTCGGGCCGATATCATCCGCTGCCGCCGTGAAGGCGGCAGCGATGATCAGCACAAATAACACGACACGACGGACGGATTTCATAGCATTACATTAATCGTCTTGATGGTTTTTCAGGATCTCGCCCGTGGCGGCATCCAGCTCCAGATCCCACTCTACACCCTGGGCATCGCGCACTTCCAGCTCGTAGATATAACGGCCCTGTTCTTCTTCCAGTTCGCTGTCTTCGATGGTGGCACCGGGATGCTGCGCCAGCACGGCTTCGTTTAGTTTTTCAAAGGATTGAATGGTACCTGCACTGTGCAGTTTGACCACTTCATCCGGTGCGATATCCCGCGCTTGTGCGATACCGGCGGTCGTCGCTAAAAGGATTGCACTGAGTATTGCTGTTAACTTGGTCATACGATTTCTCCTGATTGAATAAGTGTTGACGAGAATCAGGATATCGGGGGGAGCTTAATTCAAACTTAATTTTGGGTTGGGTTTAAAGATGGTCGCTACAGTTACCAATTTATGGGGTTTTGGTAACTGTAGCGACCAGAGTGGGAAAATAGACGCTTTTTATAATCCCATTGTTCGATTTTGAAATAATACATCCTAAGGATAAATTTTATCAGTAGGGAATCTGCAACAAAATAATTACCTGATTCTCTCTTCTTTTCAAGCCGAAGTGTCAGACCTATAGCTCACCAACCATTGAATGAATTCGTTCTAGCAATGCATTAAAACTCGGTTGCTCTTGGTAATACAACGCAGACGTAGCCAGATAGCTTTCCTGGTACAACTTTCTCGTGGTTACGTCGGACAGAATGAAAGCTTCATTCTCTGCTATAGATATTTGATAATCTTCTTTGGGGAAGCGGGTAAACTTATGGGCATGGTATGCATCCGTGCCAATAAATGATCTAACACTTTCATCTTCAAGCAAACAATATACATCGTAGTAATGCCGCATAAAGTTTTTGGGCATTCCACCTCGCTCTTGCTGATTTCTATATTTAGTAGCTATCGTTTGTAGCTTTTCTACAAGGGTGTAACCTGGTTCATAGCAGGGGATCGCTTTGGCCAAATTATCTATGACGGGTACATTATGTTGTTTGGCAAAATCCAGCGCCCATGAACTGATATCGACTTTCCTATTAGGCGTGACGGTATCAAACCCTACCTCCAATAAAACACCATCTTTGATACCAGCAGAAATTGGATTAGCGCTGGAGTATTTCAAGCGAATTCCAGCACTTCGAAATTTTTCATCATCAAAAGTGTGGTCTCTCACAACCTCATCAATGCCGTTAATAACAATATCTTGCGCAAGCTGATCATAGAAAGCTTTTCGGCTTTCACAGTGATGATCTTTGTTTTGATTTTTTCCCGTAGCCAACTTTGCTTCAGGAGGTGGCTCAATGCGGATATCAATATCCTCAGAGAAACGGTGAATAATACCGAAGCCTTTTGATAGGCTTGTGCCACCTTTAAGCTCGAATGAATAGCCTTGCTGAGTCAGACCATAAAGGCAATGCATAATCCAGTAGTCTTTTTCTACCAGGTCTGGCGCAATGCCTTTTTCTTCAGCAACCGTGCGGATGAGATCTTGGTAATCTTCATGGTGATGCAAATAATCAAGCGGCATGTGTCAGTGTCTTATTATCAATTGATGCAAATAATTTTTTGGCACGAACACCGCCATAACGTTGGGCATCTTTCTTTAAAGAAGATGAGTCCATATTGGCGGCTATGTGACTAACACGCTCCAACACAACATCCTGGTCCTCTGCCAATTTACTTACGTTGTTTACCAAATCGACCAGTAGGAATTCTTTTGAAACCTCTTTAGGGAAGTAAGGCTTCATCTGAAAGTTGAAGGTGCGATTACCCAGCCTGAACCTGCCGTGGCGCTTCCGGTTGTAGACGACCTGCTCATTGTAGAGCTGGGTTGTACCAACCCCTAAGGCATTGTAGGCATTCGAGGAGAATAATAAGAAGTCATCCGTTTTTAAGAAAGCTTCGACCAGCTTGTAATCCTCTGGTGCAGCTTTGCCAAAAGACGTTTTTTTGAGGTAGGCATAAACGCCTTGGGAAACTTTCTGTAAAGTCCCGTCCTTTACCAACTGCTTCAAATGGCGATCAACAGCATTACTCCACTGCGCTAAATCGGCCCTGCGATACACCTGGCCTGGCTTTAAGTGCCGTTTTAACTCTTTCAATGCAGACATGTTCAAACCCGGATGATTAGCGTTGCTGTACACAAAATACACAACACATTCCGGATTGCCAAGTTTTTTATTAAGAATTCATGCATTTTCTATATGAAGGCCGTCTGAATATAACTTTTAAAGCGCCTCCTCTTCGGCGTTTAGGTTCACGTCACGCCTTGCCAAATTTTAAAATCGGGCGCGCTTTAGACCCAGCCCCTCGCACTTCACCCCCATTTTCGGTATAAAAGCGAATTATTCTGCCAGCTGGACAGGCCTGTGAAGCCGCCTCCGGCTTCGACACAAGGACTCCTGTATGAAGCGCTTCCTGATCCTCGCCATCCTGATTGCTGCCGGCGTTTTCTTTGGCGGCAAGTTCTATTACGAATCCCAGATGAAAAAAAACCTCGACCAACTGGTCCAGGCCGCGCAGGTGGTGGGCGATTTCAGTTATCGCGATGTCAATGTGACCCACACCGGCGAAGCGCAGATTAATCACTTGCGTTTCCAGCCTCACGGGGCGAACGATGCGGTGCTGGTCGATCAGGTCAAGTTGCGCACCGGCAACGCACTGGGTTTGTTTTACCTGTCCGAAGATACCAAAAAGCAGCAGTTTCCCCAGCACCTGGGTGTGTCGGTCAGTGGGCTGCGGGTTCTCACCGGCGGCAGCGTGTATGGCAGTAGCCAGACCTTCAGTACGGCGCAGGGATTCGATGCGATGGGCTGTGGCAATCGTCAGAAATTCAGCGGCCATGATCTGATGGATATGGGTTATGAAGAGCTGGTGATGAATATTGATCTGGATTACGAAATCATCGGCGACGGGCAAAAACTGCGCCTGTATGTCCGCAACCTTACCGAAGGGGTGGCGCGCCTGGAGATCACCGCCGACATTCAACTCGGTGCCAGCTCCCGCTCTGCACAAGTCATGGCTGCGACCTTTCCGCGCGCGGCGTTAAATAGCCTGGATATTGAATATGAAGATCTGGGTTACGCCGCTAACGTCATTAAATTCTGTGCGGCGGAAATGGGCATGACGCCTGCCGAATACCGTACACACCATCTGGCAGCCTGGCAGGATTACTGGAACCGCCAGGGTATTGCTGTCGGCCCAAAAGTCGCTACGGCATACGAAAGTTTTATCCAAATGCCTGATCGTTTCAGTTTGTATTTGTATCCCGCTACGAGCCTGTCCCTGCGTGATCTGTTTGAGACGCCGGCGAATATTTTAATTTACCGTTTGCAGGGCAACCTGGAAGTGAATGATGCACCGGTAGTCACGCTGGATCTGGTGGGTTTGACCGAAGAAGAGCAAGCGCAAATCGTGGCGCAGAAGGAAGCCGAGCAAGACCCTGTTGCGGCGGAACCGGTTGTCGATCCGAATTTATTGTCTTTGGATAACTTGCAAGACCATCTGCGTAAAAGTGTGCGCGTGCGCCTGCACAACGGGAAAACCTATCGCGGTCAAATTCGCGCGGTGGAAGAAGGACGCATTCAATTTCAACGCTTTGAGCAGGGTGGGCATCTGGTGATGCCGATTCAACTGGATGATATCAAGGAGGTAAGGCTCACGGACTAACAGCACGATCAGGACCGAAAAAAATTTTATCACCACAATAAAGACACAAGGACTCTATCCATGTTCACATCTACTTGGGTAAGCGGACGATACGCCCGCGCGTTGTTTATTCTCGGCAGTTTACTACTCACCACGGCTGCACCCTCGGCCCAGACTACAACCGAAACACCGCTGCCACTGGAAGCCTTCTATCGCGATGAAGCGATACATAATGTGAAGTTGTCACCGGACGGCACACACCTGATTGCGTTGCGCAATATCGGCAAAGATACGGTGCTGATGACCCTGAACCTGAGCACCGGTGAGGTTTTTTATCCCACCAAAACCGACAACGAACAATTTAAATTTAACTGGGTGCGTTGGGCCAATAATGATCGCTTGCTGATGAGCCTGCGTTTTGACAGCCGTCGCGGTACACATTTGCGTTTTACCGAAACCCGCCTGCTGGCGGTGGATGCAAAAAAGCCCTCCAAGATGATTACCCTGGTGCGCCCGGATGACGATGCCGATGGCTGGATCAGTCAGTTCCAGGACAACATTATCAGCATCTTGCCCGATGACCCCGACCATATCCTCCTGAGTGTGGACCGCGAATTTCCCAATCATCAAACCGTTTATAAAGCCAACGTTAACAATGGTCGTTTGCGCCGGGTGAAAAAACATATGACGTCGGTGCGCTCCTGGATGGCGGATCAACAGGGCAACGTACGCTTGGGTGAAGGTTATAACGACCGCGACCGCAAGGTCAGTATCCGCGTACTCGATCCACAGACCAACAAATGGACGGTGGCCTGGTCCTATGTGGTGTTTGATGAGCCCAGCATTAGTCCGCTCGGGTTCGGCAAAGATGGCAACACCTTGTATTTGCTGGCTGACCATGAAGGCAGGAAGGCGGTGTTTAAAGCGGATTTGTCCAAAGAAGGATATCCGATGGAGTTGATCCTGAGTAATCCTGAATACGATGTCTCCGGCAGTTTGATTTATTCACCTGCCCATCGCGATGCCGTGGGTTTGTATTATCACGATAACGGTGGCAAAAGTATTTTCTGGAATCCTGAATTTACCGCCTTCCAGAATGGTATTGATAAAGCCTTGCCCGATGCCGGGAATTACATCACCAGCTTTAGCGACGATGCGCGCAAATATATTTTGTTCTCCGTCGGCGATACACAACCGGGCCAATACCTGTTTGGTGACCGCGATAAAAAGACCCTGGATTTTGTCGCCGATGTGTATCCGGAATTGAGCAATGGTGTTCTGGTGGAAAAAGAACTGGTGACCTACAAAGCGCGCGACGGTCTGGAACTGGAAGGTTATCTGTCATTGCCCAAAACCTATAAGGACAAACCCATTGCTACCATCATCCTGCCCCACGGCGGTCCTATGTCGCGCGACGGCAAAGGCTACGACAGTTTCTCCGCCTATATGGCGAATCGCGGCTATGCCGTGTTCCAACCCAACTTTCGCGGCTCCGCCGGTTACGGTCACGACTTTATGATGATGGCCGTGGGCGGCATGGGTCTGGCGATGCAGGATGACCTGGAAGATGCAGTAAAATTTTTAGTGGCGGAAAACATTGCCGATCCGAAACGCGTCTGCATCGCCGGCGGTAGTTACGGTGGTTATGCTGCTTTGATGGGCGCAACCAAAACGCCGGATCTGTTTCAGTGTGCGATCAGTTTTGCCGGAATCTCCGACATCGTTAAATTGCGCAACACCGCGCGTTACTTTATCAACCGCAACGTGATGCGCGAGCAATTGGGCAACGATAAAAAGCAATTGCGTGAAACCTCGCCCGCGCGGCTGGCGGAGCGGGTAAAAATACCGATCCTGTTATTGCACGGTGCGGACGATACGATTGTGCCGGTTGATCAAAGCCGCTTGATGGCGAAGCGGTTGAAGAAATACAACAAGGTGTATGAGTACATCGAATTGGAGGGCGGCAGCCATTATCTTGATTACTTGCCGCATCGCAAGCAAACCTTTGAAGCCATGGATGCGTTTTTGCAGAAGTATTTACCGGTGGATGCGCCAGTAGCAAATACAGCACAGCAGGCGGAGATTTAAGTTTAATTGAACGTGATTTGTTGCGGGGGTTTGCAATGAACAGGTTGGGTGTCGGATTACGCTGCGCTAATCCGACCTACGGACAGCGTGCTGTGCCAGCATTCGACGGCATTAACCAACATGGACCGCGCAACCCATGACGGATTTATAAATTCGCACAGGTAGGCCGGATTAGCGTAAGCGTAATCCGACACTATCACTCCACCAACCACGGCGGATCAACAACATCTCCACCGATCCGCCGCTCCAACCAATCCAGCGCCAGCTCAATATCCGGATTTTCCCTGATATGTTCGGGCGTCACTTCTTGCCAGGCATCACCAACGTGCTCGGCAACCACGAACGTAAAGCTGTAAAAAGGCTCCTGCCCCATACGCAAGTCGGTAATCATCAACTTACCAGCATCTTCATGCATCTTGAAAAAACCGTGGGTAAACCAGGCCATTCGTTCCGCGCCCCAATTACCGCGCACCGCCGTGAATAATGCTTCATTGCGTGGAAACATCTTTATGTTCAGTTGCGGTGTCTTATCCAGCAGCGAATAAAATCCTTCACCGTAACCCTCCGGGGTGATCACCAGCACCCGCCAGAGCAGGGTATTGAAGGGTGTTGCTGTCACCAGCCGTTGTTCAACATCAACCTGGTGTTGCGCAAGGTAATCATCGACGATGTTTTCCACGTACCATTGGGCAATGACCGTCCAGGCGAGATACACCGTACTCAACGAAAGCCCCAACGCATTCCAGCGCAAACCCGACGAGCGATAAAAAATCAGCGCCGCGATAATCCCGCCCAACAGCGGCAAGGTGTAAAGCGGATCAATAATAAAGATGCTGCCGACACCAAAGGGATAATCGGTGAACGGGATCGCCATCTGCGTACCGTAGATGGTCATAAAATCCAGCAGCACATGGGTAATCAGGATCAGCCAGATCGCCGCTAACCAGTGTTTGAAATCTTGTTTGCCGCCAGACAGTTTGCTGGTCAACCACGCCAGCACCGGCGACAACAACGTGAGATAAAACAAGGAGTGACTCGCCGCCCGGTGAAAGGTCATATTGCGAATCGGATCACCGTGATCAATAAAGGCATCCAGATCGGGCAGGGTGCCAAAGGCGGCACCGATCAACGCCGCCTTCCATACCGCCGTGCGCCGCCCCATGACGGCAATACCCACCGCAGACCCCAAGGCAGCTTGTGAAAGTGAATCCATGAAATCGTCCTGTGTGAAAACATATCGCGCCGGGCATTATACGAAGCTGCACGGTTGTACAAGGTTCAGCTTCGTCAAATACTGTTGCGGCTGTGTAAATATCGCCCTGCGTCGTGGATTTAGCGGGACATTCATGTTATTCAACGGCTCAGACCTGAGACGAAACGACATGAAGACCAGACCCATGCTGACTATTTTGCTGTTTATCCTCCTGTGTTATCTCACGCTCTGCGCCCTGGCATTCCTGTGGCAGACGCGCCTGATCTTTCCGCGGACCACCGCTGATGACGCAGCCTATAACCAATACGCGTCCCAGCACATTCACCTGCAACGTGATGACGTGCTCCTGAGTGGCTGGCGGCTGGAAGATCCCGCCGCTACAAACCAGGTGGCGCTGCTCTACTTTGGTGGCAATGGCGAGGATGTCATCAGCCTCTTGCCGATCCTGCAAAAAATCGGTGCGCGTACTATTTTTACCTTCAATTACCGGGGCTATGGCCGCAGTGAAGGTTCCCCGTCCCAGGCCGCGCTCTATGCAGATGCCGAAGCCATCTACGATGAATTGAGCCGGCTGCATGATCCAGCGACGTCCCAGGTGGTGGTGATGGGCCGCAGCCTGGGATCGGCGGTGGCCGGTTATCTCGCTACCCAACGCCGGGTCGACAAGCTGGTACTGCTGACGCCACTGAAAAGCGCCATCCAGAACGGTCAACGAATGTTTCCCATCCTGCCGGTGAAGTGGCTCCTGCAACACCCCTTCGATCTCATAACCCACGCCGCGCAGTTCACCTGCCCGGTGTTGATGCTGATCGGTGACGCCGATGTGGTTATCCCGCCCAAGGATTCCCTCGCCACTTATGCTGCCATTCCGAGCCCCAAGGAGCTACTGGCGTTGCCTGGGGTGGGCCACAATAATCTCTTCGACAATCCTAACGCCCTTAAAACCATCCGCGACTTTGTGCTTCGCTGACAGCTCACACCGCAACGGGTGCGTGCCCGAGCGACAAACAGGCACCAGTTTAGGTTCTCTGCGGAAAATGGCGCGACCATCCGGTTGATGTTGGGGATCATGGCCTGGCGGAGCTCCTCCGTTCCATGACTCTTCTAATAATCATAAAGGTGAAACGTTATGCGCAGATTAAACGCTTTGCTCGCCCTGTTGTTCCTCGGTTCCGCCATCTTCATGGCCGGTCATGCCACCGCAAAACCCTACAAGGGTGCGGAAATCTACTCCAACCAAAGCTACCACTACGGCCGCTATGAGATGCGGATGCGAGCCGCTAAAGGCAGCGGTGTACTCTCCACGTTTTTTACCTATAAAAACGGGTCCGAGCAAAATGGTGTGTTTTGGGAGGAGATTGATATCGAAATCTTCGGCAAGAACAACGCCACCCAGTGGCAGAGCAACGTGATCATCGGCACCAACCGGCCCACCACCAAGACCGAAGGCGTGCACACCGCACCGGTGTCCCTTGGCGATGCTTACCATACCTATGTGCTGGAATGGACGCCGAACTATATCGCCTGGTTTGTGGACGGTGCCGAGATCCGGCGTATCAATGGCGGGCAGTTCGTCACCAGCCTGAACAGTCCCCAGAGCCTTCGCTTCAACCTGTGGGCTGCCAATATCCCGGAATGGGTGGGCCCCTGGAATCCGAACATCCTGCCGGTGTATCAGTTTGTTGACTACATTGAATACAAACCCTTTATCGGCGCGACCAACAGCTTCGGTGTAGGCTGGCGCGATGACTTCAACAGCTTTGACAGCAACCGCTGGGGCAAGGCCAACTGGACCTTTGGTGAAAACCTTGCCGATTTTGATCCGGCTAATGTGGTCGTGAAAAACGGTGTTCTGGTTCTGGCGCTCACCCGTGAAGGGCAAACCGGTTACAACGGCAACCCACCAACGGGTAGTGGAAACGGCAACGGCGGTGGCAGCACGTCCATTGTGATTGAAGCGGAAAATTTTAATGAAGTGGGCGGCAGCGTGCTCGCCAGCGGCGGCATTGTGGGTTATATCGACGCGGGCGAGTGGTTCAAATACACCAACGTCAATATTCCCCAGAGTGGTACCTATCGTGTGGAATATCGCGTTGCCTCGGCGCTCACCACTGCACAATTTACCCTGGATCGGGACGGTGTTGGCCTGGGCACAATCAACGTGCCCTATACCGGCAGCTGGGGCACGTACCAGGTGATTGCCCACAATATTTATCTGAATGGCGGTGTCCAGAACCTGGCGATCTACGCCAACAGCGGCGGCTTTAATATTGACTGGATTAAATTAACCCGCCTCTAATTATTCACGACAATTAATTAGAAGCCGTCTCAAAAATCAGCTGGCGAGACTCAGGCAAGGCGAAAAGTTGATGAGGAGCGTAGTTTACTTAAGTAAATGAGCACCGGAATCGGCTTTTCAACACAGCATCAGGCCGCCAGATGTTTTTTGAGATGGCTTCTACACGACCTTGCGGGATTGCACACGGGTGTCATCCCGCTTTTTTACCGAGAAGTCTATATGAAGCCTTACCTGTTTATTGTGTTATTGAGTGTGTGTTTTTCCAACGTCACTTTTGCCAAACCCTACAAAGGCGCAGAAATTTTTTCCACTGACAGCGTGCTCTATGGTCGCTATGAAATTCGCATGCGCGTAGCCAAAGGCAGTGGTATTTTGTCTACCTTCTTTACCTACAAGAACGGTTCCGAAATCGGGAATACCTTTTGGGAGGAAATTGATATTGAAGTCTTCGGCAAAAATAATGCGACCGAATGGCAAAGCAATATTATTTTAGGCAGCTCACGCCCGACCATTCACTCCCTGGAAGATCACAGCACCGAGGTTTCACTCGGCGATGCCTACCACACCTATGTGCTGGAATGGACACCGGATTACGTAGCCTGGTATCTGGATGGCGAAGAAGTGCGGCGCATTAACGGCACCAGCACCGTCACCAGCCTGACCAACCCGCAAAGCTTGCGCTTTAATATCTGGTCCAGTGAATCTCCGGAATGGGTCGGCCCCTGGGATGATGCGATCTTGCCGGTCTATCAATACGTGAACTATATCGAGTATCAATCTTACAACACGGAAACCGGCGAATTTGAGCCTGCCTGGCGCGATGACTTCGACAGTTTTGATGCAACACGCTGGAACAAAGCCAACTGGACTTTCGATACCAACCGCGTGGATTTTTTACCGGAAAATGTGGTGGTTCAGGACGGAATTTTAATTCTTGCACTTACCCATGAAGATGCTGTCGGATTCAGCGGCACACCCCCAGCCGACGAACCGGCCAGCAGTTCCAGCTCTAGTTCAAGTGTCAGCTCGCAAGCGGTGTCCAGTTCGTCTGTCAGTTCAAGCCCGGCCAGTAGCGCAGCCTCATCCAGTGAAGCCAGCTTGTCATCCAGCAGTGCATCATTGGCCAGCTCCAGCGCACCTCAGCGCGATGACACGGGTGGCGGCAGCGGCGGCGGTGCGCTGCATTGGACGCTTCTGCTGTTGTTGACGTTATTGCCATTTCGTAAGGCTTATATGAAACCTTAACGCTCGCGTGGCGCAAACAGGTTGATGGGTTAGCCGTGAACCTGTTTGCGAAATTCAGCCGCCGACATGCCGGCATAGCGTTTAAAAAAACGATTGAACGATGACTTACTGTTAAAACCGGATTCCAGCAAGATATCAAAGATGGTCGTATCGGCGCGTTGCGGGTCTGACAATATTTTTTTGGCCCGCTCAACCCGGTAGCGATTCACAAATTCAAAAAAATTCGTATTGAAATAATGGTTGAGGATATTCGAAACCTCGCGGTAATGAATGCCCAAATGCCGCGCAAACTCTTCAATATTTAAATTCTGTTTCAGGTATAACTGCTCATCTTCCATAACCCGGCGAATCCGTTCGATCACATCCGCCGAGGGCTCGGCGGTTACGGCTGTGTCTTTTTCTTTCACCTTGCCTTTGGTTTGAATCAGTTGGTGTGCGTACAGCAGGCTGTAAACAAACAGCGCGTTTACCAGTAAGAAAGTTATGTAGTTGTCAAAGATGCCAAAGGTATCCGCCACCCTGGTATTAATACTTTCACCCAACAGATGCACCACCAGGGACCACAACCAGTTCACAGCAAACCCCAAGGTCAGCAACAGCAAACCATAAGGCCCCTGCAGACTGAGACTGGAATAAAATTCTTTTAATTGCTGCTTGTACTGACGAATCACCCACACCGCCGCAAAGGCATAGATGACCGGCAGGATTTTCAGGTAATCCCATAAATAATCCGTTAGCTGACTGCTGAAAGGTGTGTAGCTTTCGGGGCGAAAACGCAGGCGGTCACTGTCCAGGTTACCGATAATAATGAATCCCATCACCACCACCACATTGAGCAAATGCGCGGCATGCCAGAGGCGCAGACGAAAGTTTTCCTGTGTAATCGCCATGACATACAAATACAGGCACACACTCTTGCCCACCACCGCCGCCGCCAAACCCAGGGCCAGCAAGGCTTTCGCAGCTGGCGTATGAAGCACGATGTAATCATTCCACAACAACAGATTGCACAAGGCCGTCAGCCCCACGCACACAAAAAATCCGGACAACAGGTAAATGCCGATCACTTTTTGCTTGGATAGCAACCACTGAAACACCACCAGCAACAAACACACCGCCAGGGTCAGCACAAGAATCAGATCGTGGATATTAAAGATGGGCGTCTTCATAGGTCAGGGCAGTTATCGTTATTAGAATAGTCCCCCGAATTATAGCCACTCCCCTCACCTATTCAATGGTGACTTTTTGAAAATCCAAAGGCCCTTTATTGAAATAAATATGAACCAGACCTGCTTCCGGCTCCAGAACGGTCATATATGAACTGAATCCTGCGTTAGCACCCGTATCACTAACTAACTGAGCTATCGTTGCGAAATCGGGTAACGTATCAGAAGCCGCAATCGATACACGGCATAAGGTTGTCTTGCATTGCGTTTCGGTCACCGGGAGCTCAGCCAATTTCTCATCAATTGAAAACTTGTCATAGAGTTTGGTTTCCTGTGACGCAGCCCAGTTATCGTCCACCTTTTCCTGGCTGAATTTTTCACCCATCACCGCAACCACACCACCGGGTTTTTTATTGGCTTCCTCGCTCCAGCGACTTATTGCCTGTGCTTTTTCCTTCACCTTTATCGCCATCAGCTCCTGCATTTTTTCAAATTCAGTATCGGTCACCTTTGGTTGAAGAGAATCAGCATCTACTTCTCGTTCATTCGTAGTCTGCACTGCGGAAGGAGAGATTTCCATACGCTGCGTGAGCATAGCAACCTGAGCTTCCAACTTCGCAATCTGCTTTTTCAACGCGAGCTTTTCAGCATCCGACTTATCGGGCAGCGGCATGGTGGCGGGATTATCGGTCGGTATCGTTATATCCGGTTGTGTATCCGTCGAAGGAGAAAAGGCACTGTGGGCAAAAAATCCCGCCGCGAACATAACTACACCAAATATCATTCCATACTTATTCATCGTCTTATCCTTTAACTGGCTTGTTGTTTCCCATGACACCCGCGTATGGTGCGCGGGCAGGTTGTTATGTTTATCGCTGGGAATATAGTGGAATATTGTCAGTTTGACAAAGTGTCCGCCGGCGCGCCGGTTGAATATCGCTGCCGATGTCCCCATCATTCCTTCTCCCCAGGTTATGCAGGAGCAAATCCATCATGTCTTCTTTTCCGGTTTCCTTAGGCAAAGCGATAATTCTCGCGGCCATGCTGTCGCTCTTGGCCGGTTGCGGTATCAACAACATTCCGACCATGGATGAGCAGGTAAAAGCCACCTGGTCGCAGGTAGAAAACCAGTATCAGCGCCGGGCGGATCTGGTGCCGAACCTGGTGGAAACGGTAAAAGGCTACGCGGCGCAGGAGCGTGAAACCCTGACCGCCGTGGTGGAAGCGCGAGCGAAAGTCGGTTCCATGCAGGTGGATCAGAGCGTGATTGATGACCCGCAAAAACTGCAGCAGTTTGAGCAGGCGCAAGCGCAACTGGGCAGTGCCCTGCAGCGTTTATTGGTCGTCGTCGAGCGTTATCCGGATCTGAAATCCAACCAGAATTTCCTTGCACTGCAATCGCAGCTGGAAGGAACCGAAAATCGCATCGCGGTAGCGCGGCGCGATTACATTCAGGCGGTAGAGCGCTACAACACTGAAATCCGCACCTTCCCCGGCCGTATCTGGCACGGCATCCTGTATTCCGACCTTGAAATTCGCGAAGTGTACAAAGCCACCAGCGAAGGCGCGGATAAAGCCCCCGAGGTTAAATTCTGATGCGCCGTTTAGCGGCGGCCACATTGTTGCTGGCTTTTGTCTGCCAGATGGCGTTTGCCCAGATTCAGTTTCCTGAGTTAACCGGGCGCGTGGTGGACAATGCCGATCTGCTCGACGCCCAAACCGAACGCGAGTTAACCGAAATGCTCGCCGCCCATGAGCAGGCCACCACCAACCAAGTGGTGGTGGTTACGCTCAATAATTTGCAGGGGCAGGTTATTGAAGATTTCGGTTACCAGCTGGGGCGCCACTGGGGCATCGGCCAAAAAGACAAAGACAATGGGGCGATTCTGCTCGTCGCCCAGGAAGAGCGGCGCGTGCGTATTGAAGTCGGTTATGGATTGGAAGGTACCTTAACCGATGCGATATCCGCGAATATTATCCACAGCATAATCCTGCCAAAATTCAAACAGGCGCAGTTTAATGACGGCATCAAGGAGGGCACCTACGCCATGATTGCGGCGCTGGGTAATGACTATGAAATGCGCGAGGTCTCGACCGGCAAAAAACGCCTGCCGCTGTTTATGATCTTTGTGATTATCGGCGTAATCTTTTTATTGGCGATGATCTCCGGCGGCACGGGCGGCGGCTCGCGCCGAGGTGCTTATTATGGCGGCCTCGGTGGTTTTGGTGGCGGTGGCGGCTTCGGCGGCGGAGGCTTCGGTGGAGGCGGTGGCGGTTTTGGTGGCGGCGGCGCTTCAGGAGGATGGTAATGACAATAATTAATCCGGATCAGCAACAAAGCGTGGCTGATCTTATTACAGACGTTGAACAACATACCGACGCAGAATTTGTCGCCGTGGTGGCGCGCCAGAGTGATGACTACCGTTATATCCCCGTGCTCTGGGCGGCGGCTATCGCGCTGTTGATTCCCTTACCGGTGCTGTTTATGCCCTTCTGGTTAACCACCGCCGATGTTGTGCTGGTGCAATGGTTAAGCTTTCTGGCATTGGTCGGTTTGTTTCGCATCCCCGCCTTGCGAATTCGGCTAATCCCCAAAGCCGTGCGCTATAGGCGTGCGGCCAACATGGCGCGGCGACAATTCCTGGAGAACAACCTGCACCATACCCAAGGTGAAACCGGCGTATTGCTGTTTGTATCAGAGGCGGAGCGCTATGTGGAAATCATTGCGGATCGCGGCATCAACCAACAGGTGGCGCAAACCCAATGGCAGGGACTGGTGGATGATTTTGTTGCGGCGGTCAAAGCAGGCAATACCCACGAAGGCCTGACCAACTGCATCAAAGGCTGCGGTGCAATCCTGCAACAACACGTACCGGCCACGCATCAAAAGAATGAGTTGCCGAACCACCTGATTCTCCTCTAGCGCTTCGCTTGCAATCCGGTTCGACACCCACCACAATACTGTACGAAAATACAGTATTGTGGTGGGTGTTATGAATCACGACGATGACTTTACCGAGGCGGATCAATGGATCGCACCGCCCTTAAAAGCGCAAAAAGGTCGCGGTGCAGTCAGCAACCTGGCGGGCCGTTATGAAATTCAAACCGTCGAGTTGGTGGATGACGGCTGGTGGCGCGACGAAGACGACAACGGCCAACCTGTAAAAACCTTTGTCACCAAAGAAGTGGCTAAAAGCATCCTCAGCCGCAACAGCTCACCGGATTTACCCTTTAGCGTTTCGCTCAATCCCTATCGCGGCTGTGAACACGGCTGCATCTACTGCTTTGCGCGGCCGACCCATGCTTATTTGGGCTTATCGCCGGGCCTGGATTTTGAAACGCGTTTATATGCAAAGATCAACGCCGCCGAATTATTGCGACGCGAGCTGGCTAGCCCGTCCTATCAACCCAGCAGTATCGCCCTCGGTGTGAATACCGATGCCTACCAACCCTGCGACCGACACTTTCAACTTACCCGACAGGTGCTGGAAGTGTTGCGTGAATGCGAACACCCGGTGGGGTTAATCACCAAATCGTCACTGATTGAACGGGATATCGACATCATTGCCGCTATGGCGGAAAAGCGACAAGCGGTCGCCGCTGTCACCATCACTACACTCGATCATAATATTTCGCGCACCCTGGAACCGCGCGCGGCATCGCCCACCCGTCGCCTGCAAACTATCCGTAAACTTGCCGACGCGGGTATTCCCGTTGCCGTCAGCGTCGCGCCGATTATTCCGTTTGTGACCGAACAGGAATTGGAACATGTACTGGCCGCCGCCCATGAAGCCGGCGCGACCAGCGCCGGTTATACCGTGCTGCGCTTGCCCTGGGAGGTGAACCCGTTATTTCAGCAATGGCTCGAAACCCACTTTCCGGAACGGGCAGAGCGCGTGATGAACCGCGTTCGCGATATGCGCGGCGGAAAAGATTACAATGCAGAATTCGGTTCGCGTATGCATGGCGAAGGGTTGTGGGCCGATTTATTTCGCCAGCGTTTTCGTAAAACCGTCGCGCGCCTCGGGCTGGATCGCAACAGCCGTTTTCATACGCTCGATGACTCGCGCTTTCGTAAACCAAAAGTCATTCCGCCGCGTGCTAAAAAGCATGGTGATGGACAACTGGATTTTTTTGGTTGATGCAGAGAGCACCCGCCTTGCTGTGATACAAGTCACGGTACCATCTTTTGTTATAACTGCGCGATTTACGCGGCCGGTTCGCTATCTCAAAATTCCGGTCCACGATCTAGCAACAACCACAATACAGCCACAGTAAGGGACCACGATGCCTGAAATATTTTTTCCTTCCCAGACTCTCTCCGCGCAGCAACTCTTTGGTAAAGACACGCCTACCGCTGCAGGACTTGTGCGCAACAATGCATTAGCCTGCAATGAATTCACAGCCAATATGCCCTACTGCCTCGCCGATAAAGGCGCGCATCCCGAAAGCCGGATGATCACGCTGACGCTCAGTAGCCTGCCCGAAGCACCGCGCAATCACTTGATGTGCACCATCGACACCTTTGGTGATTTCACCCCGACATTGGCTGCGTTTTACGATAAACACCTGGCTTTTCTAAATCTGCAAAATACCGGCAGCCTCCTCGGCGCCGGTGCTACCGCCAGTGAGTGCGCCTGACCGGCTTTCAAAAAACTCTGTTCAACTATCAAAATGCGCTGATGGCATTACACAAACATAAAGGCGTAGGCCGCGGACCCAGTGCTACCAAAGCGGATCTGAAAAGCAAAGCCCGGCTGGCGTACAATGAACTCCAAACCAAGTACCATGCCGAACTCAATAAACTCGCCTCACCCAACAGCCTCGGCAAGAATCGCGGCAACGCCCTCTCCGGCGCTGATCGAGGTATCACCCTTGCACAACGTCGCGGGCGTGGTATTAATGTGGCGAGCAACGCGCAGGCGACACAAATTGCTACGTTGGCAATAGGTATCTCTTATGCGGGTAAAGGTATGGTTGCGCTCGATGCAGGGATACGGGTTAATCATGTGCACAATACTTATCAGCAAGGTGGGAATTGGCAACGGGAGGCGGCGATACAGGCAACGGGGTTTGGTTTGGGAGGCGCTGCCGGGTTAGGCGTTGGGAAAATGGTTGTTATGGGATTAATCACTATCGGCTTGGGGCTAACTCCGGTTGGATGGGTGGTGCTCATTGGAGCGGGTCTCGCCGCAGGATTTGGGGCGGCATATGCCGTCGATAAATACTCACGAGAAGGAGCTGCTTATATCTATGACCGAGGTAGAAATTAATGCTAGAGAGCACTGAAGGAAAACTTTATGTCCTTTTCTTTATCCTCGCTATCGTGATGTCCATTGCTTGGCTAACTTTCTCCCGCTTAACCATGGCGCGCATCGAAGGAAGAATGAAAGCGCAAGGTTTACCTGAAACCTTTCAGTGGGATGGTGTCGGTGGTCGCGTATTTTTTTATGCATTTGCAATCTCACTTCCTGAAAAAGCGGCGTTACGCATTGATCAAAGATTAATTAACTCTGCATTGGTAAGAAGTTATGCATCTCGCGCAGACCGTTTTCGGGGGAGTATTTTTTTATGCTCTTTCTGTCTTTGGATCATCATAACTTTCATCGGGATTTTAGTCGGCGGGAAGTAGCAGTTTAAATGAACATTTTAGTCAACCCGCAAGCAAAAGCGGTTATGAGGGTATTCGGCATCGGTGTGGTGGCCAGTTTTGCTGGTTTTAGATGTATTAGCAAACGATTACTATAGCGATACCACCACATCAGAACCAACGGAAATCCCATGTCCCAACCACCGCAACGCCTCTGTCACACACACGCCTTTGACCAGCACAACCCACTCGCCGAGAAAAATACGCTGCGCGCGCTGATCCTGACGATTGTCATGATGGTGATTGAAATCACTGGCGGCTGGTATTTCAATTCCATGGCACTGCTGGCGGATGGCTGGCATATGAGCTCGCATGTCCTCGCCCTGGGTTTGGCGCTGCTGGCGTACAAACTGACGCAACGGTTTGCAGGCGACGTGCGTTTTACCTTTGGGCCCTGGAAGATCGAAGTACTCGGCGGTTACACCGGCGCTATCTTGTTGTTGATGGTGGCGCTGTTGATGTTTTATCACTCCATTGAGCGGCTGCTGTCACCGGGCGAGATTCATTACAACGAAGCCATCGCTATCGCCATCCTGGGCTTGGTGGTCAATCTGATTTGCGCCTGGTGGTTGAAGGACGGGCACAGCCATGGCCACTCGCATGATCATTCTCACGATCACAACCATCACAGCCACAGCCATCATCAGGATCTGAATTTGCGTTCCGCTTACCTGCACGTCATCACCGATGCCGCCACGTCGGTGTTGGCAATTATTGCGCTGATCGGCGGCAAGCTCTGGGGCGCGGCCTGGCTCGATCCGGTGATGGGTATTGTCGGCGGTATTCTCGTGGCGGTGTGGGCGATTGGTTTGCTAAAGGAATCCGGTCGCGCACTGGTGGATGCGGAGATGGGCGCGCCTATCACTGATGAAGTGCGCGAGGTCATTACCGCAAGCCCGGTAAAAGCCGAGATCGTCGACCTGCATGTGTGGCGTGTTGGAAAAGGCAGCTACGCGTGTATTTTGAGTTTGCATACGGCGGGCGATGTCTCGCCGGATTATTTCAAAGAGCTGCTGGGTGTTCATGAAGAGTTGGTGCATATCACTATAGAGATGTATGTAAAACCAAAAGATCGCCTGGAAAATTAGCCTGATATTCCATAAATGCCAATCAGTTAGCCACTCAACAGACAAAAAGTTTGTCGGAAAACTTTACTTCACCTCACGTTAATAATTATCTGGCGTATTTGGTATGCGAACAGGGTCCAAAAATACAAAAACAAGCCCGCAATGGGTGACAGTTTTTAATTGAGAATGTTATAAAGACCGATCATCGATGCCCGATAGAACAGCCTTCAAAGCAAGGGCCGAAGAAGAATCAAGCCACATGGAGTATATGCTCTTGAAGCCGCGCCAATTAATTACACTGCTAACATTATTTATCTCGCTATTTTATTTCCAACAAGGAGCTGCCATGTCATTATTTTTTGGGGAAAAGAACAAAGTAGAGGCTGTGCTTTTCTCGCCCCTGGAGGGACAGCTAACGTTTAATGGAAAGCCTGCGTCAGGTGCGAAGATAAAACTATGGCTTGCCTGGAAAGACCAGGAAGGCGAAACCGAATACTTTACTGCGGATGATAATGGATATTTTTCTATACCGAAGAAGACGGCAGTATATGAAGAGAATCCGCTATTTCAAATTTCAATCGGACAAATGATCACCGTTGATTTTAATGGCCAGGAATATCTTATCTGGAAGGGCGGAAAGTCAACCACCCATCTGTATGGCGAGCTAGGTGGTCGTCCCCAAAACCTCACCTGTGAGCTCACTAAAGAAGAGATGGATGCCTACCTTGAATATGCGCTCCTTGAGACCTCGTGTGAGTGGACTGAATTAACAAAGGAAATGGAGAAGTAAAATGGCTATCCTGACACCAACAGTTGCTGCAACACTTGCTTCAAGAATCTATGATGTTCAAAACCCTATGCTCGTGGATTTATTTTTGAAGCTGCCATATTTCAAGCGTGCAGCAAAATCGGAAGCATCGCCACACAAACATTTAAAGTCAGAGGTTGGTGGTAGGGTAATATTGAATTTCACCGATGGCTTTGGTGTGTGCGCCGAAGGCGGAGAGAATAATAAAGGTGAAGTTTTTTTGATCTTTCGCGGCACAACGATGGCGAACAAAAAGGCCGATGTACTTACCGATGCGCGTATCGGACTTACTCGCTCAGCAACCGGGCTTCCCGTCCACTGCGGATTTAATCATAGCTTCACCAGTATGCTGCCTGAGATACGCAATTTTTTTAATTCATTCAAAGGCAATATCACAACCGTCCATTGCATCGGCCACAGTCTAGGTGGCGCCGTCGCTTCGCTCGCTGCGGATTGGGTTTCACGCAGCCTGAAATATCCGACCAAACTCTACACATTTGGTGCACCGCGAGTAGGGACAGATTGGTTTGTTAAAAACACCACATCTTCAATCGGTGAAGCCAATATCCACCGCGTTTATCATCGCACTGATCCCGTGCCCATGGTACCGCTCTATCCATTTATGCATGCGCCTTACAAAGCGCATGGCCATTATCTTTATTCTGCCCAGCCACTTACTTCCGGTGCCGCACATTTCATGGCGAATTACATTGCATCGGTGGAGGGAAAATCCTGGGCGCAGATGGGTGATGTTCCAGATCAACCTTACACCATCGAAAGTGCAATTGAATCGTGGTTGAAATCAAAATCTCCCGTGGACGCCTCGTCTGCAAGTTTTTGGCGATGGGTGGATTCCGCGATCATCTACGTCATCAAGAAAGTCGCAATGTCCGCCATAATCGGTTTGCAAAGTGTATTTATTGGCGCATTCACCCTGGCGGATAAGATCGCTTATATCCTGGCTAAGGGTATCGACCTGGCAGAGAATATAAGCGTATGGGTTGAACGCTTGATGCGAAAAATCATGCAGGCGCTAGGCATGAAGGTGGCTAAAACTAAAAAGGAATTAACCCGCAGCCTGATCAAACATGTATTAATGCGCCTGACGGAAAAAGCCAATCAGGAAGCGCGTGATACCTTGAGAAAATTATAAAGCAACTGGCTTGCCTCTATGTCATTCTACATACCGGCAAGCCATCTTTATAAAAGCTCATTCCTCTTTAAGACAACGCTCGCGCAACGTGTTCTATGACCTTTCTACTTATAACTGTAAAAGTAATCGCATCTGTTTTTCTTACGGCTTTTTTAATTGCAGGAATTTTAAAAGCTAATCCCCGCACCCACAGGCATACTCACGTGGCGGAATATACTGCAGGTTTTATTATCTGTGTATTTTCGCTAGCCTCGCTTTATTATCTTTGGGTGGCATAGCGGATAAACCGCTCAAACTACCCCTAATTACGCACTCAATCCTCAGTACAGCCCCGCGCGATGCGCTTTGGTCGGCTGTGCCGTGAAAAGTGTGCAAATCAGGAACTGGGCAGGCCGCCGGACGGCAGCGCCTTTGATCGTCCGACACACTCAAAAAACATTGCGCGGTTATTCATTTCTCACTAGCGGGTCTAAAAAACAACGCAATGCTTTGTAAAAAAATTCTCCACGCGTTTACGCACGTGGAGAATTTTTCCGTAAGCATTTAATACTCAGCGCAATTAAAACCCTTTATGTTTACTCACCCAAGGCGAACGACATAAACGGCAATTATTGCCTATAAATATACCTCGGCCGGTGGCTGTCTGGTCATCTTTCAACATCCAGTTCAGCCAGCCTACCGCGATAATACCAAACTCGCCACCGTTATCCTGAAAGTAGGCATCGCCATGACCAATCGGATAATTGGCGTGATATATCGGGACGTTGTTGACCTCATCGTATTGTTGTAAACCGGGATTGTAGGCCACGTCGCTTTGGTCGCCGTTGAAGATGGCGAGGGGCGAATGGAAACGCGGATAGTAATTGAAACGGTCGCCGTAGATCGCGATACCGCTGTTCAGAGCAACCGCCGTATCAACGCGCGGATCTACCGCGGCGTAGTGCGCCATGCCGCCACCGCAAGACCAGCCCATGGTGCCAATTTTTTCCACATTGAGTTTTCCATACAGCGGGCTGCATTGGCGGCTGTTCTCTGCAATCGCCCAATCGATGGCTTTCACCAACTCTGTTTCATGTTGATCGTTACTGCCCGAGCCAAACGGCCCACCGTTGGCGATCACCAGATAACCGTGCGAAGCGATTTGCAGCAGAAAATCCGCTTGTTCGGTACCGACATTTGAGCAGGCGCCATTGCCCCACACCACGATCGGAATATTGTCGGCCAGCGCCAGATCCGGCCGATAGATCGTGTGGTTCGGCAAAGTTTGTGTCGCGTGTTCGATGGCGTAACCAAACGGACCCGAAGGCGGATTGCGTTGCTCCTGGCGAGTAACAGCCCGGTTGTAATCTATCGGCGTGGGTGTCTGACGTTCTGCCGCGGTACATTCCGGCTCGTCTTCGCCGGTAAATTCACCGCCATCATTGGAGTAAATGGCAAAGCCGCTAATGGTGGCATTGTCGACCAGCGTGGTCAGATCGATGGTGAGATTTCCGTCGGTGACCGCAATGTTTTCAACCAGCTCCTCATAAGCACCGTCGTGGCCGGCCATGCTAAACAAATCAAAATCAGAGAGGATAGCTTGCCCTTCCACACTGAGATTAAACACGCGCGCACCCGCCGCGTTGTGATAGATCTCGGCGAAGTGCAACAGGATGCTGTAAGTCGCATTGCTCACAGGAATTTCATAACGATAGGTGCCGTAACGTTCGGATTGATACAGCGTATCCTCCGTCGTGCCGTTGATCGGGTCGCTGACGATTTGCGTCATGCCACCGGAAGCAAAACGATCCGGCTGATAGACCACACCATCCAGCGTAGCCGCCACAGAATTACCGGCATTAACGGCGTACACCAACACATCACCCGAAGCAGAACTGTTTGACGCCGCGCTGCTTGAACTAACCGAACTCATAACTGAACTGGCCGGCATTGAACTCACGGAACTGGACGAACTGCTTACTGAACTGCTGGTGCCACACACCACGCCGCCAGCATTACTCGGTTGGCTGTTGCACGTGCTATTGCTGATGCAGCTTTGGGAATTTTCCCAACCCCAACCGCTTTGGGTCGTTACACAACTGGGATACAACGTGCCGTACCAATTGCATTGACACTGGCCACCGGTACTCACGCTGCTGTTTGCACTGCTCGTTGTCGCTGTGCTGCTGGCCGTACTACTGGCAACACTACTGATAGCACCGGTGCTACTGGTATTGCCACCGCCGCAACTACCGCTGAAGCAATCGGACGTATCACCAAAACCAATAACGCCATTGCAATGCATCCATTCACTGTTGCCGCCGCCACCGCAGGAACCGTTGGCGTAAAGGGCGGTGTTGTAATCCATATCCTCCGCCTGGCGCGTTTCACCATTCACCTGGATGTAATCAATCTGCACATCGCGATCACCGGAATCGTTAGCGTATTGAATGTTGATATCGCCGGAAGCACTACCGCTGTAAACGTAATTTTGATAACTCGTGCTCAAGGTCCAGCTCTGCACCGTAGCGCCGCCGACGCGTAACGCAATTTGTTCAGCGCCCGTCGTTCCCCGTGCGCGAACGGTAATACCACCACCGGCACCAATGCTGCTCGTCGCAGAAGAATTATTGGCCGAGCTGTTGCCCGAATTATTATTACCTTCGCTAACCGTGATATCCGAATTGCCGCTGCTTTGATAACCCTCGGTAGCCAACACCATGTAATCATGGTTACCCAAATTCAAACCTTTGCTGCGCCAGAAATTCACATGATTGGCAAAGGTGATCGTGCCGGAAATATTGCCAAAACCTTTTTTGGGCGAACGCACACTGAAGTATTGATAAAACGTTGTCCGGTCGCCTTCGATAGACGGCTGATTCACACGCTGACAGCGACGCACATTGTAAGTCGCACCATCACTTTGAAAGCTGCCGTAATCCGTGCCGCCATTGCACGACGACGGATTATAGGAACCGTAACTTTCAATCACGTAGTATTCAATCAACGGACTTCTCGTCCAGCCATACAACGCTAAATAGGTATTCTGGTTATTGCTGCCGCCGTAATAACCCGAGTAGTTAACCACCTTCGAACTATTACCCGGATTCCAACCTTTACCGCCGACCCAATTGTTCGTGCTGTTATTCCACTGCGAAGAATAACGACCACCGGGATACAACGTCA
>DATJLH010000276.1:0-10344 GCA_035490615.1 Cellvibrio sp. | reverse complement strand
TGCTTGACGATCATAGCGAGTTGGAACCACCTGATCCCATACCGAACTCAGAAGTGAAACGACTTAGCGCCGATGGTAGTGTGGGGTTTCCCCATGTGAGAGTAGGTCATCGTCAAGCTCTTAATACCGAGCCCCGTCTGTTTATTCAGACGGGGCTTTTTCTTTTCTGGGCATTTCCTTTACTGGCAACGAGCCGGCATCGTATGACTACTGAGTCTGGGTATACGGCTTTTCTCAACCGCTTTGTCATATCTTAACTTTCAGTGCTGTCTTATAATTCACTCAATTAAACTGCCATAGCAATGTGGAAATTATGATGAGTAAAGACAGGCTAGTTATTTTTGACACAACATTACGCGATGGAGAGCAAAGTCCTGGTGCGTCCATGACGCGCGATGAAAAAGTCCGTATTGCCCGAATGCTGGAAAAATTAAAAGTTGATGTCATTGAGGCTGGTTTTGCGATAGCAAGCCCGGGCGACTTTGAATCGGTACGTGCTGTAGCTGAAGCTGTTAAAGATTCAACAGTCTGTAGCTTGGCCAGGGCTGTAAAAGGCGATATCGAACGAGCTGCAGAAGCTATCAGGCCAGCGAATTCCGGCCGCATTCACACGTTTATTGCTACCTCACCGATCCACATGAAGTACAAGCTTCAGATGGAGCCACCAAAAGTCCTGGAGCAGGCCGTAGCTGCCGTTAAGTTGGCGCGCCAGTTTACTGATGATGTGGAGTTCTCCCTGGAAGATGCCAGTCGTTCAGAGTTTGAATTCATGTGTCGCATCATCGAATCCGTGATCGCGGCGGGTGCCCGGACAATTAATTTGCCGGACACCGTCGGTTACGGTGAGCCGGGTGAATATGGGATGCTTTTTAGCCGATTAATTAGCGCGATCCCGAATGCGGATAAAGCCATTTTTTCTACGCATTGTCATAACGATCTGGGTTTGGCGGTGGCTAACTCTCTTTCCGCTGTGATGCATGGCGCGCGGCAAGTGGAATGCACGATCAACGGACTGGGAGAGCGTGCGGGTAATGCTGCGCTGGAAGAAATAGTCATGGCGGTGAAAACCCGTAAAGACATGATGCCTGTCCAAACGACAATCGATACAACCCACATCGTCCCGACCTCCAGATTGGTATCCAGCATTACTGGCTTTCCCGTGCAGCCCAATAAAGCGATTGTGGGGGCAAATGCATTTGCTCACGAATCAGGTATTCACCAGGATGGTATTCTCAAGCATCGCGAAACTTATGAAATCATGCGTGCTGAAGATGTAGGTTGGAATACGAACAAGCTTGTTTTGGGTAAGCACTCCGGACGAGCGGCTGTCAAAGCAAGATTTGAAGCATTAGGTATTACTTTTGCAGACAGTGAAGCACTGAATGCTGCCTTTATACGCTTCAAAGATTTAGCCGATAAAAAGCATGAAGTTTTCGATGAAGACCTCCAGGCGTTGGTGAGTGATGCTCAACCCCATACCCTTCACGAGGCGTACCAATTGGGTGAGATGGAGGTGATATGTAAAACCGGCATCAACCCCTATGCGAAGCTTGCAATTGTGGTAAATGGTGTAAATCAAACCTCAGAAGCGAGTGGAAGTGGTCCTGTAGATGCCACCTTTAAAGCAATCGAAAAAGTCATTAACAGCGGCGCACACCTTCAACTTTATTCCGTGAATGCGATTACTGAAGGTACCGACTCGCAAGGAGACGTGACGGTTCGTCTGGAAAAGAATGGGGTTATTGTAAATGGTGTAGGCGCAGATACTGATATCGTAACCGCATCTGCCAAGGCTTACTTGCACGCCCTGAATCTGCTGCATTCACGCTCAGAAAAATCACATCCCCAACGTGATGGAGTATAAGTTTTCATGAATGAGTATCAACGTCAGTCATATTTGACCTCGATGGGCATAGAGAACTACATGCCCCGCTGGCGTTTGGCTCTTGCTCCACTTCCTGTTGCATGCGAATTGCCGGCGGCCTCAGCAATACCGTCTGTAGTTGTGGACGAGGAAGTCCATTCCTCTTCTCGGACAGATACATCCTCCCGTGAAAGATCTTCTGGTCTGGATAAGCCAGTTATGGTCGCGGATGTGCTGCGCGACCTGACGCTGGATCAATCGAAGAAAAACGCTTCGGTAAAGCTTGAACCAGAAAGTATTAAGCCTTCAGCGCCACCTTTAAATGTTAAGACAATACCAGCCTTTTCATTAAGCATCTGGCGACCGCAGAATGATGTGTTGGTCATTGATTCACGCAACACTCAATTAGCCTTGCCGACTGAACTGTTATTACAAAATATCTTCCGCGCTTTATATGGAGCGCATTCACACCCAGGGGTTGAGGATGTGTTGCGGTGGCCATTAATTGATAATACTTTTGTGTCACGCACAGTTGATGATGCTCGCAGCGTTCTGCAGGTTTGGTTGGAGGTTGAGTTGGAGCGCAGGCCTGTCAAGCAACTTCTGTTAATGGGACAGAATGCGGCGCAGTATTTTCTTGATGCTGAGGACTCATACGACGCTCTGCTATTTCATTCAATAGATCTACCACGCTTTTCTTCCCGTGCTCTTATTGCGCCAAGTCTTGTTGAACTGTTGCAAAAACCAGAACAAAAACCCAAATTGTGGCGTGCTCTGCAATCATGGGATCGTGCAGCATAATCTATGTCTTCATCCATTAGTTTGAAAACATCATCGGGTCTGCTGTTGGATATGCGTCTGCTAACAGCTAACGATCTTGCTGATGTCCTGCTGCTAGAGCGTAGCGTTCATTCTCACCCGTGGCGGCAATCGAGTTTTGAAGATTGTTTGCGTGGCCGCCAGCGCTGCTGGTTGGCTGAAAGTAAAGGAACACTTGTTGGGTATGTGGTTGTTGCCCACGGTGGTGGTGATGCTGAATTGTTGAATATTGCTGTAGCGCCGAGCTATCAACGGAAAGGTATCGGAAGCTGTTTATTGCAGTACGCCGTTAATTATGTAAAAGATCATGCGGACATGATGTTTCTGGAAGTTCGTGTTTCCAACCGCAAGGCGATAGAACTATATGCTCGTGAAGGTTTTTTTGAGGTCGGTCAGCGGAAAAATTACTACCCGACGGTAAACGGGCACGAAGATGCGTTGCTGATGGCTTGCCAGCTATAAATCTATTGTTTAACCGGTCGTTTCTGCAACTTACGCTGCAATGTTCGTCTGTGCATGCCCAAGCTACGCGCCGTAGCAGAGATATTGCCATCATTTTCCTGCAAGACTTTCTGTATATGTTCCCATTCAAGCCGATCAACCGAGGGCGGGTTATTGGGAATCTCTAATGACTTGGTGACGTGAAGATCGAATGCGGCGAGAATATCTTCAGTATCCGCTGGCTTACATAAATAATTCAGCGCCCCAAGTTTAATAGCTTCTACCGCAGTGGATATGCTTGAATATCCAGTCAACATGACAATATCCAGAGATGGCTGCCGTGTTTTAAGTTCTCGAATTAACATGAGCCCGGATTCTTGTGCGAGCTTTAAATCTACGACGGCTTTGGTGAAGGTATGTTTGCTCAATAACAGCAATGCACTTTTGCTATCCTCTGCTGAAAATGCATCATGGCCGCGCCGGGTAAGCGCCCGGCTGAGCATTTGGCATAGTGTCTGGTCATCGTCGACTAACAGAAAGGTTTCTTTTGCTTGATGTATGGCCATAATCTTTATTCCAGGTGCTGCAATGGCAGATGCAATTCGGTTAGCGTGCCATACGGTGAGCGATTGTAAAGATACACTTTGCCGCCGTACCGATTGATCGTGGCGTGTGTTAAAAACAATCCTAAACCCAAACCTTTTCCTTTCGTTGTGACAAAGGGCTTACCAAGCTGGCTGGCTATGTCCATCGGTATGCCGGGACCGTTATCTTCGATTTTCCAGCGCATGGCCACTTGATCCCACTCGATATAAATAAAGATATTTTCAGGGTTGGCATCAGCAGCATTATTCAGCAAGTTGATAATTGATTGCGCGATTGTCGGGTGCAGGCAGCAAACAATATCTGTGGAATTCTTGTTAATTTCCAATTTGGCAACGACGTCCGGCCGCATGACTCGCCATCGTTCAATAATATCTTCGCAGAACTGTCGCAACGATTGCGGAGCAATCTGTCCATCCTTGCCATATTCTGCTTTACCCACCAGGTGCTTCAGGGTGAGTGCGCATTGCTGAACCTGGTCTGATAGCACGTTCAAATCTTCGTATAACTGTGGTTCATGACGGTATTCATCGCGCAGTTCTGCTAATAGCACTTTCATGGTCGATAAGGGGGTACCTAACTCATGAGCGGTTCCCGCCGCCAGTGTGGCCACGGCCATCAACTGCTCATCACGCAGATCGTCTTCGCGCTTTTGATTTAGCAGTTCATCTTGCCTGCGCAGATCCTGAGCCATCTTAACGACAAAATAAGTAATCAGTGCAGCGCTGATGAAAAAATTCAACCACATCCCGAGGATGTGGAGATTGATGTCCTGATGATCGCCATGATGATGTGTCGGGGACAATGCTGGTAGTGCTATGTGAAAAAATAGTAGGAGCGTATAACTGGCAACACACAGTGATGTGATGACCCAGGTATACGACCAGGATAATGTGGCTGCTGAGATACAAATCGGCACGAGAAAATAGGAAATAAAAGGATTGTTGGCACCACCGCTGAAATAAAACAATGCGCTGAGGCACAGCACATCAAGCAGCAGCTGCACAAAGAACTCAATATCCGTGACAGGTACTTCACGGCGCAAGCGTAGAGCGGTCAACCAGTTGATAGCGATAAAGGTTAACAAAATTGTTGCGAACGCTCGGTAAGGCAGGGTCAGATCACTGAAGATAAACGTTAAAACCGCTGTCGCACACAAACAAATAATCAGCAGCCAACGAATCATGACCAAATGGCGAAGATGTTGTGCCGGTGCGGCAAGCGTCAGCGGAAGTTTGTCGGTCATGGAATTCCACAGGATGATATTGGTCTGCATTGTGGCAGATTATAGCGAAAAGCACCGGTTAAACGATTTCCCTGTAGTGCGACATCTTGCCGCAGTCAGCGCGCAAATTGAGTGAAATCTCGGCTCCTGCCTGAAAGCTGGGGCACGCTGGTGTATACTTTGCCGCTGTTTTTTTCGCCTGTCCGATCGACGCTTTCTCTGATTTGTCGTTCCCTTTGATTTGTCGCTCCTTTGATTTAGAGGCACTACCTCAATTATGGCGCAATCGCTACAAGCTACCCTGATTGAGGGCCGGGTTTCGCAACAACTTAAAAATATGGCTATCCCCATGGTCTGGGGATTGATGGCCACCATGTCGCTTAATGCCGTAGATACTTTCTTTATCGCTCAGGTGGGTAGAGAGCCCTTGGCGGCACTGAGTTTCACTTTCCCGGTCATCATGATATTGACCAGCCTTGGTATCGGCTTGGGGGCCGGCACCTCATCTGCTGTGGCGCGCGCTATCGGAGAGGGGGATGCCCCC
Source organism: Cellvibrio sp. (assembly GCA_035490615.1). GTDB lineage: Bacteria > Pseudomonadota > Gammaproteobacteria > Pseudomonadales > Cellvibrionaceae > Cellvibrio. The sequence continues at coordinate 4,848 of DATJLH010000276.1, read as the reverse complement.
ACCGCCCAGCGCCTCGCCACTGATGCTATGAGCCTGACGCTACTGATCTCGGTCGTTATGTGTTTGATCGGCTGGATTTTTCTGGAGCCTATCTTCCTTACGTTGGGCGCTACGCCGGAACTGATTCCACTGATTCGCAGTTATATGTCGATCTGGTTTTTCAGCGCACCTTGTTTGATGGTCCCTATGGTGAGCCTGGCCGCCCTGCGTGCTATGGGAATGAGTCATATCCAGGGGTATCTGATGAGCGGCGCCGCCGTGCTCAACGCCATCCTGGACCCTATCTTTATCTTTGGTTTGCTCGGTTCACCCGCGCTGGGATTACAAGGGGCTGCTATTGCTACCCTTATCACGCGCGTCCTGATGGTACTGGTTGCACTTTATATCCTGCGTTATCGCGTCAGGATGGTGATCAACCCACTGATCGGGTGGGTGCAACTGCGCGCGTCCTGGGGTGTGATTGTGTACGTCGGCATTCCTGCAATGGTCGCGAATGTGATTGTCCCTCTGGCCAGTGCCGTGGTGGTCATGATGGTCGCCCGATATGGCACTGATGCGGTCGCCGGATTGGGGATTGCCATGCGCATTGAGCCCCTGGCGCTTATTGTTTTTTATGCATTGTCAGGGGTGATCGGACCCTTTTTCGGCCAGAATCTCGGCGCAGGAAAATATGACCGATTAATCGAAGCCCAACGGGTCCTCACGGTATTTTGTATAGGATTCGGCATTTTGCTAGCCTTTGCCTTATGGCTCTTTGGTGACCTGATTGTGGGTGTTTTTGGTGATCACGCTGAGGTTATTGAAGTCGCTGTGCTGTATCTGGCTATCGTGCCCTTCAGCTACGGAGCCTACGGTGTGATCATGTCAGTTAATGCTGCCTTCAATGGTCTCGGCCACCCTTGGCCCGCCATGCTTATTTCGGCGGGGCGGGTGTTGTATATCTTTTTGCCTCTGGCGTTCCTCGGGCAATGGTTATGGCAGATGACGGGAATTTTTATTGCCACCGCCGTGGCTAACCTGATTATGGGATTCTGGGCATGGAGCTGGTTACAACAATATATCCGGCAGACCCAAAGTGAAGGGCGAACTACGCTATAATCGCGCCCGTTTTTAATCTTCTACGATAGTACATTTATGACTGAATTGACCCGCGAACTGGCCAAGCGCCGCACCTTTGCCATTATTTCCCACCCGGATGCCGGTAAAACCACCATCACAGAAAAATTATTGTTGTGGGGTAATGCGATTCAATTGGCGGGTTCGGTTAAGGGCAAGCGAGGCCCTCACGCCAAGTCAGACTGGATGACCATGGAGCAGGAGCGGGGAATTTCGGTCACCTCATCGGTCATGCAATTCCCTTACAAGGGGCGGATCGTTAATTTGCTGGATACGCCCGGACACGAAGACTTCTCCGAAGATACTTACCGTACCCTGACCGCAGTGGATTCTGTGCTGATGATGATCGACGGCGCAAAAGGTGTAGAAGACCGTACGATTAAGCTGATGGAAGTGTGTCGGTTGCGCGATACGCCGATTCTTTCATTTATCAACAAGATGGATCGTGAGAGCCGTAGTCCGGTGGAGTTACTGGATGAGATCGAAAGCGTACTGAAGATCACCTCCGCTCCGATTAACTGGCCCCTCGGTTCCGGAAAGGATTTTGTTGGCGTTTACAATTTTTATACCGATACCATCCATGTCTACCAGCAAGGGAAGGGCCACACTATCCCGGACGATATCCAGATCAAAGGATTGGATAGTGCGGAAGCCAGTCAATTACTGGGTAGTTACGCTGGTGATATTCGCGAAGAGATTGACTTCGTACGGGGTGCTACGCATCAGTTTGATATCAATGAATATCTGGCCGGGCGAATGACGCCGGTATTTTTCGGCACCGCATTAGGCAACTTCGGGGTGCGCGAAATGCTGGATGGCTTTGTGGAGTGGGCGCCGACACCGCGCAGTCGCGCGGCGAAAGAGCGGGTAGTGGAAGCTGCTGAAGATAAATTCAGTGGCTTCGTTTTTAAGATCCAGGCCAACATGGACCCTAAACACCGCGACCGCATCGCTTTTATGCGCGTCTGCTCGGGTGTTTATCACCAAGGCATGAAGATGCGCCACGTGCGTCTGGCAAAAGATATCCGGATTGCCGATGCGGTGACGTTTATGGCGGGCGACCGCAGCGCCGTAGAAGAGGCCATGGCCGGTGACATTATCGGTTTGCACAATCACGGTACCATCCAGATTGGAGACACTTTCACAGAAGGGGAAGAGCTCAAGTTCACCGGCATCCCGCATTTTGCGCCGGAGTTATTTCGCCGAATCCGTTTGAAAGATCCACTCAAAGCCAAGCAGTTACAAAAAGGGTTGCAACAGCTTTCTGAAGAAGGCTCAACGCAGGTATTTTTTCCGCTGAACAACAACGATATCGTGGTCGGTGCAGTCGGTGTGCTGCAATTTGAGGTGGTGGCCTATCGCCTGAAAGATGAGTATAAAGTGGAAGCCATCTATGAGCAGGTCAACGTAACGACAGCGCGTTGGGTTGATTGTACCGATGCGAAGAAACTGGAAGAATTCAAACGTAAATGTGCCGATAACCTGGCGCTGGACGGTGGGGGACATTTAACATACCTCGCCCCTACACGGGTTAACCTGTCATTGACGGAAGAGCGTCACCCGGATGTCCGCTTCCGCGCAACGCGGGAACATTAAGTCCGTGTTGGCTACACTGGTACTGACAATATTGATCTTTGTTACCGTACTGGTGGTTTTGATGTGGGTGCGAACACCGCGTTACCGCATCCAGCGACATAACGTGATTACACTGCTTGAGTTAGTATTGAGTGGCCAGGCCAGTGAGAATGACTGGCGGGTATTTGAGGCGATACCGTTGCGCCATAACCCTGAACTGGATGAGATTCGCAACCGCTGTATGGAGATAGAAGAGCGCGAATACATCGGCCCCGGCCGTAGTGGATTCCTGTTTTCCCAGCAGGGGCTGGATGAGCTGCGCGAACTCCTGCAAAGCCTGCAGGAAAAAGAAATGGAAGAGTCATCGAAGGATAAGGACTCGCGTTGATAATCAATGTGTTTGAGGTAGATTTTCGTGTGTTGATCAATGTGACCTATATGGCGCATCACATTGCAGCGTAATTTATGTCTACAGGGGACGCATGTGAGTATCGCGAATGATAATAAAGACCTCGTATGGGATCTGGAAGCTTTTAACCAGCGCCAGCGGGCCATCGATTTTGTTATGGGTTTTGAAAACCGGCTGTGTGTGTTTTCTGGATCGGTTGAGCAGCTTTATACCAACTACAATATTTTTTTTCCCAAAGAAGAAGACCGCAAACTGGTCATTCTGCCTAATCCCTATGCGCCCCACGATACCTTTAATGGCATTCCGGCAGAATCGGTAAGTGCCACGGGTTTGAATATCCTTCCAGGCATTCATCAAGGCAAGCCTGCACTGTTTCTATCAATTCCATTTCGGGGCGGTCCCAGTAAATATAAAAATGTACCTTTGCAGATGGGCTTGCGTGTCGTCCGGCAGCAACTGCCACCCAACAAGCCCTTTTTGCCGGTGTTGATGAAAGGGGATTTGCGAGAACTTGATGCGTCGACGCCGTGTTTGCATCTGCATGCGATACACCTGGACCGTTTGGTAGAGCATTCAGAGCTGGAACGAAAAAGCATCCAGAAAGTGATAGAACAGCGGCTCAGCAAACTTTCTTAAGGCTAAAAAAAACCACCTTGCGGTGGTTTTTTATCACACGACACAGCGTTTATTTTGGTAGCGCGAAGGTGATAGGCGCCGAGAACTCAAAGCCTGAACCAGGAATTGCATCTGGCATCGCCGGAAAGGGCGCAGACCGCTGAATAGCTTCCCACGCTTCTTTATTTAATGTGTCATGACGTGTTTCCTCCAGCCAGGACATGCTCTTGATGTTACCTTGCCGGTCAATAGCCACGGAAATCCGCACCCCGCCCTCATGACCACGATCCAGCGCGCGACGTGGATATTTCACGTTGGTACGAATTTTTTTCAATAAATCTGACACGTAGAACTGGCGAGCCAACAGTGATTGGGCCGTCAGTGCAGGTTCGTTGTCTTCCTCTTCTTCCTGCCGTGATGGCGTTGCAGCTACGGGTCGCGGTTGTTCCTTTGGCTCCGGTCTTGCGGCTACCGCCGGCTTCTCCGGTTCTGGTCTGGGTGTTTCCTCTGCTAGCTTCGGAAGCTCGACTTTTGGAGTTTCGATGACCGGAGTTGCCGGTGCTGTAGTGGGTGCTGGCTGCGGCTTAGGTGCGGGTTTAACGGCGGCAACCGCAGGTTTCTCTGGCTCGGGTTCATCCGGTTGGGTCCAGGCGGTCACGGCGGCTACGCGCGCAGCGGACGGCTGGATACGGTCATAACGGCTACGCAAGTCCGCATTAACATTGCCAACTTTTAGTAATTCTTCCCGGTAAGTCGATGACAAGGGAACCCGACCGACCCAGGTGCGCAGCAGCATCGGGAAAAACTGGTCATCAGCAATGCGTCCCAGTTGCACGTTATTAACTGAGACGCTCAGCCCCTGGCCCGGTGTTTGAGCAAACACGATGTGATCGTTGGCTTCCAGCCGCCCTTTGAAGAGACCGTCAAACTGCACCATATTGTCTGCCTGGGCAGTCAGCAAACTGTTGGTGTTATTGATCGCCATGCCCTCGATCCACATGCGGCTGAAGCGGCGAATCATCATGCCGTCTGGATTTACAATCTTGAGTTCCATTCTCATGGCCGAATTGCTGTTGATCAGCGTATCTGCATCATCCGTTAAGGTTTCCGAATAGATTGCACCGATAAATTGC
>DATJLH010000275.1:0-19490 GCA_035490615.1 Cellvibrio sp. | reverse complement strand
GGTAAACATGCGGGCGATATCGTCGAAATCAATACCATACCGATAAAAATTTGTTTCGCCATGCTTAACCGACGAAACCGATTTTTGCCTTTGGTAAAAAGCTTTACGGCGTGTTTCGTTAGACTCGCTTTTGCTGGAAAGTTTATTGTTACTAAAGTTTTTGGTTTTATAAATGCAGCTTAAAACTCTCTGTTGGCTAACACACAAATCAGGTGCTTGCGGCCGATAAATGATGAACGTGTGACAAGTGGGCGAATCAAAAAATGTGTTCATGATAATCATTCGTTGAATCAAAACAAAAGGAAGGAAAAAATTATGCACATCTCCACTAAAAATGAGCGCGGAAAATTATCGGGATTTTTTCTTGTGCCTGTTGTCGCCATGGTGTTGGGTATTTCTGCCTGTGCATCGGCGCCTCAACTACCGACTGCCGAGATAGAGCGTGCAGAATCGGCGATTAACCGGGCAGAAGAAGCCCGTGTTGCAGATTACGCTTCTGCTGACTTGCGTGCGGCCCGAGAAAAATTGGTCAAGGCGCGCAATCTGATGCAGGAGGCTGCGACTGAAAAGGATCGCGACGCTGCAGTGCGCGCGCGCATGATGGCTGAGCAATCTATCAGTGATGCAGAGCTGGCCACTGCTAAGGCGCAGGAGCAACGTGCCAAAGAAGTGAATAAGGAAATGCAAGGCACTATCGACATGTTGCAGCAAGAAATCCAGCGCGATCAATAGGGGAGACGCAAGCATGACTATCTATCAAACAACACTGCATAAATCAGCTGTGCTGGCATTGGTTTTTGCCGGCGTCATTTTAACAGCCTGTCAGTCAACGCCTAAAGAAGATCCCGGCGTAAAACAGGTACGTGAAGATTTAATCAGTCTTCAATCCGATCCACAACTGGCTAACCTGGCGCAGACCGCTATTCAGGATGCAGAGCGGGCGGTTCAAGCTGCCGAGAAGTCGCAACAAAGCCAGGCGGTGACAGATCATCTGGTTTATCTGGCCGACAACAAAGTGAAGACAGCGCGTGCATTGGCCTCCGCCCGTTATGAAGAGGATCGTCTGGAGAAGTTGGGCGAGCAGCGCAAACAGGTGCAACTGGACGCACGGACACGTGAAGCCCGCGAAGCACAGATGCGTGCGGAGCGGCTTGAGCGTGAGCTGGAGGACGTCAAGCAACAGCAAACGGAGCGCGGCACCATTTATACCCTGGGTGGTGATGCTTTGTTTGCAACCAATAAAGCTGAGCTGAAAGCCGGTGCGCGAGCCAGCTTTGACCGACTTGCCCGTACCCTGAACGAAACTCCGGAGCGGAAAATCATCATAGAAGGACATACCGACAGCACCGGGGCTGAAGATTACAATCAACAGTTATCGCAAGAACGTGCGGAATCTGTGAAAAATTATCTGACGTCTCAGGGGGTTGATACGGGTCGTATTACTGCGGTGGGCAAGGGTGAAGCCTTTCCCGTAGCAAATAACGAAACTGCTGCGGGACGCCAACAAAACCGTCGCGTGGAAGTCATCATCGAAAATCCATAAACCTGCGTCCCGGTCGGTGTCGGTGGCGCCGACCGGGCAATGAAAGGAGGTCCAAAGATGTTATATACGATTGCAGTCGTTCTTATTGTGTTGTGGTTGCTCGGCATGGTGACGTCAACCGTATTAGGCGGTTTTATTCACATCCTGCTGGTGGTGGCTGTTATCGCGATTCTGATCCGTATCATTAATGGCCGACCGCCAGTTTAAACTTGCGGGCGGAGGATTATTGCGAAAACCGATCCAGTTGTTCGGCGGGGTCGAAGTGGTGAAGCAATAAATCCTCCGCGCGTGTTTCACCCTCGCAAGCGACCAGGGAAACACTGCCAAGATAAGGTCCGTAAGCGTTATCGCCGTACAATTTTTCTTTTATTTCCTGCCACAATTGTTCGGGTAATTCGGTAAAAAAATTAAAATGCAAGTGGCGGATATTCCGCTCTTCAAAATCATCTATTTCCGGCGACCTTCCCAATCCACGAACGCGTTTCAGAAAATCATTTTTATCAAATTCAGCAACAGCGTCAGGCTTGATTTGAATACTGAGGCAACGCATGAGGGGCACCTGGTTAGTTGAGTCATACCGACACCGCGAAGTGTACGCCGACCCGCCTGGCTTCACAAATTTTGACGTAATCTTTGTTATCGGTGTCTGCTAGACTAGCTGCCATTGTTTCCTTTGATGCCTTGTGGAATTGCTGTGATCGCGACCCTGTTTCGCCCCATTGCCTTGGGGATCTACCTGTTGTTTTTTATTGTCGGTGTGGTCGGCGCCCTGGTCCTGCCTACACTGAGTGTTTTTTTAGCCAAGGAAATCGGTGTACGTCCTTTGTTGGTGGGTATCCCGTTTGCGGGTATTGCCTTGACCAGCATTGCTTACAACCAGTGGATTGGCCATTGGTCTGACAGCCTTGCCGATCGCCGCCCGTTAGTCGCGGGATTTTGTTTTGTTGGCACCGTGTCCTGCATGATCTTTGCCATCTCGCGTAATTACTGGTTGGTTGCTGCGACGGCCGTATTCCTGTTCAGCTTGTCGATGGTGTCCTTCTCGCAGATGTTGGCCTACAGCCTGGATTATGCGGATCGCCATATTCCGCCTGAACGCATCCCGCTGTTTAATGCGATTGTCCGGGCGCAGATTGCTTTTGCCTGGGTGGCTGGCCCGCCAGCGGGTTTTATCATGGCGTCTTATTTGGGTTTCAGTACTACCTACGGTGTGGCGGCAGGTCTCTTTGCGATGGTCGGCATCATCAGCATTAAACTGTTGCCACGCCTACGCCAGACACTGGATACCCCCACTGAAGACGGACAACAGTTGCTGGCACAAGTCGGCCCCCTTTCTCCCGCGGTAAAACGTTCACTGCTGTTCTGCCTGGTTGCCTTTTCCTTGATGTGGGGCGCTAACAACGCCTACCTGATAAGCCTGCCCTTACATTTGAAGGACAACCTGAATATCGACACCGAGTGGAGCGGCTGGATCATGGGGACCACGGCCTTTCTGGAGGTACCATTTATGTTATTGGCTGGTCACCTGGCTGCCCGGGTCAGTTTGATCGCGATGATTCGCTTGGCGGGTGTGGCGGCATTGCTGCTTTACGGTGGGATTGTGGTGGCGGATGCGTTATGGCAACTGTTTGTATTGCAGCTATTCAATGCAATTTTCATCGGTGTGCTGGCGGGGCTTGGTGTGTCGGTGATTCAGGAGTTGCTCCCGGGACGTTCCGGTAGTGCTTCGGCGCTTTATACCAATACTACCCACATGGGCAATCTGCTCAGCAGTTTAATGGTGGGACTGGTCGCGGACTACTTTGGTTACCAGAGTGTCTTCGTCGCAAACCTGGTCGTCGTGGCTCTGGCTATTCTGGCGTTTGGATTGGTCAAGCCGGTGCGCTCATACTCAACACCGGCTCCCGCAACCGAGCAGGATTAATCGGGATCGTTGAGCAGATCCTGCAACTGTTCATCAGTCAGCGCGTGCAGGCGTTGGCGTAACTCCTGTTCGATCTGGGGCATGACTGCCGCCGTCACCTCGCGGATGAGTCGTTGGCGATTGAAGGGTTCCTCCGCCGGCTTACTTGCTTTAACGACCATGGGTTTTTCAGCCGTAGCGGGATCAAACAGCGGTGGTGGATTATTACCGTGTAAGCGCGCGCGGATATGCTGTGGCAAAAACGGATTCTCTCCACTGGCTTTAGCCAGGGCAGGGCGCGGTGGCGGGGTGATGGATTTGTTCACCGCGTAATTCAGTGGCTGATCAAAAACCACGTCTTTCCATTTTTCATTCGGCTCTTCTGTCAGGTCGACAGTGGCCTGATCGAGATAATCCTGGTCAGCGTCGCTTGCCGTTTTATCCGGTTTGCTATCACTGAACTTTTTATCAGTGAGCTGGCTATCACCGGGTTTGGTGTCCCCAAACAATGAAGCCTGCTTACCGGTGGCCTCCGGTTTGATCGGGGAGGCCTTGGCTTGTGGGTGAACAAAGGCGTCGAGCAAGCCTGACGGTCGCGCCGGCGATGTGGGAGCGCCGATTTTCCCCGAGGCATTCCTGATGTTGTGGCTTAAGGCTTGAAAGACATCGTGCAGCTCATCCAGGTCGCGCTTGGGTAGCGGACGATCAGAACCCGGTGCGCGGTCGGCAATGGTTTCCTGCAAGATCGGAATTTCATCATCTTCCAGTAACAGCCCTTTTATGGACTCAAGTTCATGAAGGATAGCGGCTTTGGTTTTACCTTTGTTGTCGGCCATAACCCGGTTCCGGCGAGAGTGTTGAATCTATAGGTGACGATGTTGAATAGGATAGCCTCGTTCCCGATAAAAGCTGTAGTGCTCGCGCGTATTTTTTAATATCTCTGGTTGTTGAATCACAACTTCGCTCAAACGTTCAAAGCGGCTGAAGTAAGTTGGAATGGAACGGCTCAGGTTGATCAGCACGTTGTGATGGTTGTGCAGGGGGATTTCCGTTTGCAGGTCAGTGGTCAGTTCGACCTGCTCCTGGGTATCGCTGGGAAGCCGTGTGTGGGGGATAAAACTTTCCGGCTTGAACGTCCACAGCAGCTCATCAAGATGCTGTGCCTCGGCAGGGTCATCGAGTGTGACCAGTACGCGGTGACCCAAACGGGTCACCTTCTCAATCAGCCGACAGACAAAATGCCAGCGGGCGGCGCCGGCCTCGTCAGGCAGAATATAAAAATCGATATGCGTCATAGAACCCTACTGATTGTTGAGCAGGTATTGCACCAGTAGCGGTACGGGCCTGCCGGTAGCACCCTTGGCACCGCCGGATTTCCACGCCGTGCCGGCAATATCCAGGTGCGCCCAGGCAAACTTTTTCGCGAAGCGCGACAGGAAGCAGGCGGCGGTGACACTGCCTGCTTCGCGTCCGCCTATATTGGCCATATCGGCAAAGTTGCTGTCCAGTTGCTTCTGGTATTCATCCCACAGCGGCATCTGCCAGGCGCGGTCGTTGGCTTCCTGGCCGGCCTTGAGCAGCGCCTGTGCCAGTTCTTCGCGGTTACTGTACAAACCGCTGGCATGGTTGCCGAGGGCAATCACACAGGCGCCGGTCAGCGTGGCAATGTCGATCACCGTCCTGGGTTTGAAACGCTCGGTGTAGGTCAAGGCATCGCACAATACCAGGCGGCCTTCGGCGTCGGTGTTGAGGATCTCAATGGTCTGGCCGGACATGGAGGTAACAATGTCGCCGGGCTTGGTGGCATTGCCGTTGGGCATATTTTCGCTGGCTGCGATAACGCCCACCACGTTCATGGGCAAGTCCAGTTCAAGCAGGGCGTGGAAGGTGCCGAGCACGCTGGCCGCGCCGCACATATCAAATTTCATTTCATCCATGCCGGCGCCGGGCTTGAGGCTGATACCGCCGGTATCGAAGGTAATACCTTTACCGACCAGTGCGATGGGCGCGTCATTTTTACTGCCGCCTTTATATTCCAGCACAATCAGCTTGGCGGGTTGGTCGCTGCCGGCTGCCACGGACAGCAGGGAATTCATCCCCAGCTCCTTCATCTGCTTTTCTTCCAGCACCTTCACCGTGAGCTTGGTCTGGTTGCGTGCGAGGCGCTTGGCTTCATTGGCGAGATAGGTCGGGGTGCAGAAGTTGCCGGGCAGGTTGCCCAGGTCGCGGGCGAGGTTCATACCCATGGCGATGGCTTTACCGGTTGCCAGGCCGCGCGTTGCAGCCGTCATCTGTTTTTTATCGCAACCGAAGATGAGCTTGGTGGGGGCGAAACCATTTTCCGACGGTTGGCTTTTGAATTTATCAAAACGGTATGTCGAGAGCTCCAGTGCTTCGGCAACCTGCCGCGCTTGCCAGTTGATATCCTGATCCTTGACCTTGATGTCCGCCAGGCTGACAGCGATCTCCCGCGAGGGGGTGGATTTTAGGGCTTCGGGAATTTTGGCCACGGCTTTGCGGAAATTCTCGACACTCACGGCCCCATCCTTGTCGGGGGAGCCCAAACCCAGCAGCAACAAACGGTCGGCGGCGATGCCGGCGGGGTTCAGCAGCAGCAAACTTTGTCCCGCTTTGCCTTTAAATTCCTCGCGCTTGACCAGCGCCTCCAACTGCTGTTGGCCTGCTGTATTCACGGCAGACGCTGCATCGGACAGTTTGGCGCCTTCATAGCAGGTGACAACCAGGCAATGGCTGCGTTGTTTGATGATATCGAGTGTTTTGGCGGTATATTGCATAGCGCTTCCCTTGGACTGAAGACCCGGGGCAGCTCGGGGGAATTGCTGAAACGCTGGGGCACAAACAGGGCGTTTAAAAATTGTCCTTCTTTGTTACTCGGTATTTCGGTAATTCCGCGAGGCAGCTGCGGGCTTGTTAAATTAAGAAAAATCGACTCAAGACAAAAATGTTTCTGTGCGTGATAATGCCACACTTTTGCGTGGCTTGCCTCGGGCACCGATGCGTTTTACCGGTGTTGTGCGCTGCAATTATGTGAACTCGCGCTGGCGCGCTACAGCAACTGTCCGGCGGATTATTTGTCCATCAGCCGGATGCCGGCACAATACGCGCCCGCAAACAGAACAGAATTCAAACGCTTGTGTCTCGGCGCCGCCTATGAGCGCTAATTGATCGGGATATTGATGTGATAATTTTTCGTTACCTTAGCCGCGAGATCCTGCTCACCATGTTCGCGGTAAGCAGTATCTTGCTGCTGATTACGATGAGCAGTCGTTTTGCCCGCTATCTGGCGGAAGCCACCACCGGCAAGATTTCAGTGGACATTCTTTTCAGCCTGATCGGTTATCGCCTGCCTGGATTCCTTGAACTTATTGTGCCGCTGGGATTTTTCATTGCCATCCTGCTGGTATACGGGCGCTTGTATATCGAAAGTGAAATGGTGGTGTTGTCGGCCTGCGGCATGAGTCAGCGCAAGCTGGTGAATATCACCCTTGTGTCAGCCATGCTGGTGGCTGTGCTGGTAGCCGGGTTCAGCCTCTGGCTGAGCCCGATGGGTGCCCGGCAAACCGAACTGATGCTCGATGAGCAACGCCACCGCAGCGAATTTGACAGTTTGCAGGAAGGGCGCTTTCAATCCCTGGGACGCGGTCAGGCGATGACTTATGTCGAAAGCGTGAGCAACAACCGCAAGCAATTGAATCATGTGTTTGTGGCCCAGGTGGTCGGCGACATGTCACAGGAGAGTGTGGCGGTGATCGTTGCCGAGTCCGGCCAGCAGATGGTTCACCCGAAATACGGCCAGCGTTATCTGGTATTGCATAACGGTTATCGCTATGAAGGTTTACCCGGCAACAATAATTACAAGGTGATGGAATTTGGTACCTACGGTGCCTATCTGACGCCTGCCGACAGTTCGGCTGCCTTCACCAATGAGGCGGACACACGCACCACCAGCGAATTGCTGGCATCCGACGATCTGGAAAGCCGGGTGGCGCTCCAATGGCGAATCTCCATGCCTATATTGGTATTGGTTGTTGCCATCCTGGCGGTGCCGCTGAGCCGTACTAACCCCCGTCAGGGCCGTTATCTGAAGATGCTGCCCGCTATCATCATCTACCTGTTTTATCTGGGCGCGCTCATCGGTGTGCGCGGTGTGATGGACGCCGGCAAATGGCCGTTGATGCCTGGCTTGTGGATCATCCACATCCTGTATCTGGGGCTGGCGCTGCTGATGGTGAACTGGCACAACCTGCGATTATGGCGCCAGAGCCGTCGCAGCCGAGCGGCGGAGGTGAGCCATGCGTAAGATCAACCGCTACATTTCCCGCTCGGTAACCTCCGCCATCGGCATGGTGTTGCTGGTCATCATGGCCCTGTTTTTTGTGGCGGCCCTGATTGATGAAATGGACGGGCTGCGCGCGAACTACACCATCCTGGAGATGTTGATCTATATCGGCTTCACCTTGCCGCGCCGGTTATACGAGGTTATTCCCTTTGCCTGCCTGATCGGGTGCCTGGTAGGGCTGGGTATGCTGGCCAGCTCCAGTGAACTGGTGATTATGCGTGCAGCAGGCGTCTCCACCCGCCGCATCACCTGGATGGTATTGAAGCCGGTGCTGTGGTTCATCATGTTGGCTGTGGCCTTGGGTGAATTCGTTATTCCCTACACAGACCAGGTAGGCGAGAGCCGCAAAGCCATCATGCTGAACAAGCCCCAGGCGAAAGCTGAACAGGGCAGCATGTGGAATCGCGAAGGCGACGAGTTTATGCACTTTAACGCCGTGCTGCCGAACGGCGTGCTGTATGGTGTGACCCGCTATAAGTTTGATGATGAGCGTCACCTGTTATCGGCGAGCTTCAGTGAACAGGCGATTTACCAGGATGGTTACTGGCAGGAAGAAAATATTGCGGTGACCTATTTTGAAACCCAGGAGGCTTCGCAAGTCGCGAATCTGGGTGAAAAACTGGATGACGCTTCTGCGGATACCGAATTTATTCAGGCGGTGGAGGATTCAACGGCGGCGGCACCATCCAACCCGGACGGCGCGCGTCACCTGGTAACCCGCAGTGAAAACCTGCCGAGTCGCCGATGGGAGACACCGCTGACTCCCACCTTGTTGAATATCGTTGTGGCTGAGCCGGAAACCCTGTCGATCAGAAGCCTGTATTACTACATTAATTATCTCAAAGGGCAGGGCTTGGGCAGCAGCGATTACAGCCTGGCCTATTGGGAGAAATTATTGCAGCCGCTTGCCACCGTCAGTCTGGTATTGATCGCCATCTCGTTTATTTTTGGTCCCTTGCGCGAAGTGACCATGGGGCAGCGGATTTTCACCGGGGTGGTCTTTGGGGTGGTCTTTCGCCTGGTGCAGAGTTTATTGGGACCATCCAGCGTGGTGTTCGGATTTGCGCCGATTATTGCGGTGGCGATTCCGATTTTGTTGTGCGCGCTGCTGGGGCTGTATTTATTGAATCGTGCTCGCTGAGGAAATGTTTCAGGGCTTTCAGAAAAAAGCCCTGACATCGCTCCGGGCAGCGTTATGAAGGCTGCGTCGTTATTTTTTATCCTTCGGCAACACAATCACCTGTGTTTTACTCACGCGATCATGCAAGGTCATTTTTTGCGGATCAAACCAACGCCAAAAAAAACCCACTCCGCCAAGCAGTAATGAAAAAGGTGCGATAAGACAGCGTAAAAAACATTGCTTGAGGCGCGGTGTGTTGTACTCGAGATCGACCAGCTTCATTCGCCAGGCGCGCATGCCTAATGTCTGCCCTGATCTGCGCCAGAAGTAACAAAAAAACGCGGCGAGCGTCAGCATCCACCCGATAAACACCAGAATGCTCCAATGCCCCCACTGCACTTTTTCGCCCGCCGGCGGTTCGCCCTGGATAAGTACATTAATCAGCAAAGCCAATGCGCCATAACCGATGCTGATAGCAATCAATAGCAAAGCGTCATACACAATAGCGGCGAAACGGCGTAAAACGCCGGCAGTGGGAATAGGCGTGGTTATTGTTTCGGAAGCGGTAGTATCGAGGTCGGTCATAACGATGGCTAACAAAAGATGAGATGACGCGGATTGTAGCAGTTTTGCTGGAATAAGAAGCCAGTCGGCGAAACCAGCGTTTAGAGTTGATATTGAATCAGCCACTCGCCAGCGATATCGGTCGGCTGGCCGATACCGATAGCGCCCGTACCTTGCAGTGGCAGCTCTTCACGACGTAAATAAATCGGTGCCTGATCTGTGCCGCAGACATAAGTGCCGTTGGTCGAATGGTCCACCAACACGTATTTGCCACGGCGAAATTCGATGTGGCAGTGGTCGCGTGATGCCACATGATTATCAATCTGCAAATGGGTTTGTTCGGGATCGCGTCCGATTTTGTAAGGCATCTGATCGGGTAGCAGGCAGATCTCGCGCTTACCCAGGGTGAGCTTCAGTTGGAATTTTTCGATAAAACGTGTCACTTCATGGGTCGCCATCACGATAGTGGCGGCACGCTCGCGATGCAGCGAGGTTTCCCATAGCAACCGATAAATAACAGTTTTGCTGCTGTCGCCTTTCGTATGGATGCGGTCATACATCTGGCATTTATCCAGCAGCCCGGCCGAGAGCTGGTCTACCACCGATTGTGTCAAGACAATTTGACCTGCACGGGCAATGTGCGCAACGCAGGCTGCATCATTCACCGTATCACCGAATACATCATGCTCGGTCAACAGTGTCGGACCAAACGCAATGCCGATTCGAATGGAAAGTCCTGCCAGTTGCGGCTCTTTAAGACAGCGATGCTGGATGGCACAGGCCGTTTCGCAGGCCTGGGTACAGTCATCAAAACGCGCCATGATTTCATCGCCGATGGTTTTAACCACCGTGCCTTCATGCACGATCGTCAACGCCACCATGAAATTGATCGCTTCATCGATGATAGATTTGGCTTTTTCGTTACCGACTTGCTTATACAGCGCCGAGCTGCCGGACACATCGGCAAACATGATGGCGTGTTGTTGGGTCGGAGCGTTGGTTATTGTCATGGCCGATTGCAACTGATCGATAAGCGTGCTGATCCTGAATAGTTTCTGACTATAAAAAATCTGCAAGCTATACGATGGTAGTAGAGTGATTGTTAAACGTGCGTTTAACGGCTGTGGCAGCATGATACCGCTTGCGCATGACAAAGGGCTACCTGCGAATGAAAGCTGGCGCAATATGAGGAAGGCATCAAGGAATCTAGCGCGTAAAACAGAAGAAAGCAGGGGAAGGCTTGTGGTACCAGAGGTCGGACTCGAACCGACACGCTTTTAAGGGCGGGGGATTTTGAATCCCCTGTGTCTACCAATTTCACCACTCTGGCAAAGCGGGCGCCATTATATCAACGACTTTTGCTGCGTCAACAGGTAAAAGCACTTCAATTCCACGAAGAATAATTATCGGTTTTTTTCTGCGTTCGCTGAGTCATAGCCAGCATCGGCAATTTGCTATAACCTTGCCCACCTTTCAATCAACTCATACAGACTTCTGTTGTCATGCGTCGCCAGGATTTTTTTTATCATCTTCCCGAAACACTGATTGCCCGCGAGCCGACCAAAGAGCGACGCGGCAGCCGATTGTTATGTCTCGACGGTGTGAGTGGTGCAGTACAGCATCGCCATTTTCCGGCGTTGCTCGATCTGGTTGAGCCGGGTGATCTCATGATCTTTAACGATACACGTGTGATTCCGGCGCGGGTATTCGGGCAAAAAGCCACGGGTGGCCAGGTAGAAATTCTGGTGGAGCGTATCCTTGATGAACAGCGTGTGTTGGCGCACACACGGGCCAGTAAATCACCCAAGGTGGGGTCCGACATTCTTCTGGAAGACGGCACCCGCTTGACCGTAACAGCGCGCCACGAGGCGTTATTTGAGCTGAGCTTTCCGGCCGATGAACGCGTGCTGGCGGTGTTGGAACGTATCGGCCATATGCCACTGCCGCCCTATATTGATCGCGCCGATGTGGCGGAGGATCGTGAACGCTACCAGACGGTCTATGGTCGCAAGCAGGGTGCGGTGGCGGCGCCAACGGCGGGTTTACATTTTGATGAAGCATTATTGGCGCAATTGCGTGACAAGGGCGTGCAGATTGCATTTGTGACGCTGCATGTAGGCGCCGGCACTTTCCAGCCGGTGCGGGTTGATCAAGTGACCGAGCACAAGATGCACAGTGAAGTCATGGAGGTCGGAGAAGAAGTCTGTCGTTTGGTAACGGCCACCAAGGCGGCGGGCAAACGGGTTATCGCCGTGGGCACCACCAGCGTGCGCTGTCTTGAGAGTGCAGCCCACAGCGGTGTCATTCAACCCTATCAGGGCGAGACTTCGATCTTTATCTACCCCAGCTATCAATTCCGGGTGGTTGACGCGTTGGTTACCAATTTCCATCTGCCGGAGTCAACGCTGTTGATGTTGGTGTCGGCGTTTGCCGGTTACCGCAATACCATGGGTGCCTACGCCACGGCGGTGGAACAGCGGTACCGTTTTTTCAGTTATGGCGACGCCATGTTCATTACCCGGAACCCTGCTGCTCACACCGAGGCAGTGGGCGAAATCAGTCAATCCTGAACCAGCGAAAGAAGGTTAACCGTGAAGCGCCAATCCTTTATGCAGTTTGAACTGGATTCTCACATCGGCTACGCCCGCCGTGGACATTTGAAATTTCCGCGCGGGGTGGTGGAAACGCCGGCCTTTATGCCGGTGGGTACCTACGGCACGGTAAAAGGCATGTTGCCACGCGACGTCGTGGATACCGGCGCGCAGATTATCCTGGGCAACACCTTTCACCTGATGCTTCGCCCCGGGACCGAGGTGGTGAAATTGCATGGTGACCTGCATGATTTTATGCAATGGTCGGGGCCGATTTTGACTGATTCCGGCGGTTTCCAGGTATTCAGCCTGGGCAAACTGCGCAAAATTACCGAAGCGGGGGTTTCGTTTAAGTCACCTATTAACGGTAGCCCGGTATTTCTCGATCCGGAAACCTCCATGCAGGTACAGCGTGACCTGGGCTCGGATATCGTGATGATCTTCGATGAATGTACGCCGTACCCCGCCGATGAGGCCAGGGCGCGGGAGTCCATGGAGTTGTCATTACGCTGGGCCGAACGTTCAAAGACAGCCCATGGGGACAACCCTTCGGCACTCTTCGGCATTGTCCAGGGTGGTATGTACGAAAGTTTACGCAGTGAGTCCCTGGCGGGGTTGGTCAATATCGGCTTCGATGGCTACGCTATTGGCGGCTTATCAGTGGGCGAGCCAAAAGAGGATATGCTGCGGGTGCTGGATCACCTGGCTCCCCATATGCCGCACGACAAGCCGCGTTACCTGATGGGCGTTGGCAAGCCGGAAGATCTGGTGGAGGGGGTGCGCCGCGGTATCGATATGTTCGATTGCGTCATGCCTACCCGTAACGCGCGCAACAGCCATCTCTTTACCGCAGCTGGCGTGTTGAAACTGCGCAATGCCAAATACCGGACCGACACAGGTCCCCTGGACCCCACCTGTGATTGCTACACCTGCAAGAACTTCAGCCGCGCCTATCTGCATCATCTTGATAAATGTAATGAGATGCTCGGCGCCCAGCTCAATACCATCCATAACCTGCGTTACTACCAGACATTGATGTTGCGTATGCGTACTGCCCTCAGTGAAGGGTCCTTTGAGGCTTTTCTGGCGGAGTTCTACGGCAACCAAGGTCTGGAGGTGCCGCCGGCACCTCAGCCGGAAGCCCTGCCGGGATGAATGGCATGATGTGCGCCCTGACGGCGCGCGTTGTTGAATCCTGTTAAATCGGTATAATCCGGCCCTTTTATGGCGGGTTTAGCGCGGCGGCAATATGTCGCCCGTTTGCCGCACCGGAACTACACCGCCTTCGAGGTTGCAACCTGGAGACGGTGAATAACAAGTCTGTTGCCCGTTATGTCACGTCTGCAGGCACCCAATAACTAGCCACAGCGAAAAATTGTCACGGAAAATCCTATGTTGAACCGCTATCCGCTTTGGAAGTACCTCCTCATTTTATTTGTGGCCGTTCTCGGCTTCATTTATTCGGTTCCCAATATTTATACCCCTGACCCTGCGTTGCAGATCTCCGGTGAGTCCAGCGGTACAGAGATTGATCAGGCAGTCTTGCAGCGTATCGAGAAGGCACTTGACGATGCCGGCATTCAGTATTTCGGCGCTGAAGCAAACGGGAAATCCGCACTGGTTCGCTTCGACAATGGCGACCAGCAAATTCGTGCCCAGCGGGCACTCAAAAATGCCTTGGGAACGTCGTACATCATTGCACTTAACTCGGCGCCGACCACCCCGGACTGGTTGAGCAGCCTGGGTGCTGCACCGATGAAGCTCGGCCTGGATTTGTCGGGCGGTGTTCACTTCTTGATGGAAGTGGACACGGCTGCCGCTATTGCCAAGCGCCAGGAAATTACGGCGGATGAGATCAAGGATAAATTGCGCAAGGCGCGGATTCGCTACAGCGATGTGGCAGCAAATCGTGACAATGTGATTGTGGCGCGTTTTCGTTCGGAAGAACTGCGCGATCAGGCACTGAGCGAAATTCGCGGCGACTATCCCAATATCCTGTTCAATGAACCCGATGCCCAGGGTGAGGAATTTGTCTTTACGGCGGAGTTGAGTGAAGCGGCGGTACGTGAGATTGAGGACTACGCCTTAAGCCAAAACCTGATCACGCTCCGTAACCGGGTGAATGAGTTGGGCGTTTCCGAGCCTATCGTGCAACGCCAGGGGCGCAATCGCATTATCGTGCAATTGCCGGGGGTGCAGGACACCGCTGAGGCCAAACGTATTATCGGTAAAACCGCTAACCTGGAATTCCGTCTGGAAGCCACGCCGGACGCCCTGGTGTCCGCCAAAGAAGAGTTTTCCTACCGCAGCGAAGTTGACCAGCAACGGTTCGGCAATGCATTTCTTGAGCGGCAGCTCATCCTGACGGGTGACCATGTAGCCCACGCCAGCAGCAGCTTTGACCCTGAAACCAATATGCCGCAAGTGAACATCACCCTCGATAGCGCGGGCGGCACCAAGATGCACCGCGCAACGCGCAATAATGTCGGTCGCCGGATGGGGATTTTGTTTATTGAATACAAAACCCGCATGGAAACCCGCACCAACGCTGCCGGTGAAACTGTTGAAAAGCCGGTGCAGCTGGTCGAGCGCAAAATCATCAGTCTGGCCAACATCCAATCCGCCCTGGGCGTCCAGTTCCGCATTACCGGCCTCGACAATTCCGCTGAAGCGTCTGAACTGGCGCTGTTGTTACGTGCGGGTGCCCTGGCAGCGCCTATGTATTTTGTGGAAGAACGAACCATCGGCCCATCTCTTGGAGCGGAGAACATTGCATTAGGCATGAGCGCGGTGAAGTGGGGCATGCTGATTGTGCTGATCTTCATGCTGGTCTACTACCGGGTGTTCGGCTTGTTCGCCAATATCGCGCTGGGCCTGAACGTGCTGCTGATTGTCGGCGTGATGTCCATCCTGGGCGCGACCCTGACCCTGCCGGGTATGGCCGGGATTGTGTTGACCATCGGTATGGCGGTGGATGCGAACGTGTTGATCTTCTCCCGCATTCGCGAGGAGCTGAAAAATGGCTCCACGCCCCAGGCAGCCATCTACAGTGGTTACGAACGCGCCTTCGTCACCATCCTGGATGCAAACATCACCACGCTGATTGTGGCAATCATTCTCTACGCGATAGGCACCGGGCCGGTCAAAGGCTTTGCCGTCACCCTGTCGGTGGGCATCCTTACCTCAATGTTCACCGCCATTATGTGCAGCCGTGCCATGGTGAACCTGGTGTACGGGCGTCGTAAAAACCTTCAGAAACTTTGGATCTAAACAGCGAGAAGATGGCTATGACACAGGAACCTAAAGTGATCAATTTTATGGGGGTGCGCAAGTTCGCATCTGCCTTCTCAATCCTGCTGGTAATTGCTTCCATTGTTTCGCTGGCGGTCAATGGTTTGAAACTGGGGCTGGATTTTACCGGCGGTACCCAGATGGAGGTGAGCTTTGAGCAGCCCGCCGATATTCCTCAAATCCGCAGCATTCTGGTGGATGAAGGGCTTCAAAGCCCCGTTGCGGTGCTGTTCGGCTCTGAAAACGAAGTGCTTATTCGCACCCAGGGCTCCATGCAGGACGGTGCGCTGATAAAACTTGAGCGAGAGCTTTCTGCCCTGGGCGAGGATGTTAATGTTGCAGCGGTGGAGCGTGCTCCTCGTGAGAAAGAACGTTTTGCCCACCAGTTACTGGTCAGCAACACGACGCCGGATCAATTACAGCAGGCGGGCGTATTTTCAGAGGCTGTGTATGGCGAGGTGGAATTTGAAGCCCGCGATGCAGATACGGCAGTGGTCATCGAAAGAACACTGGATACGATCTATACCAGCCATTTATTGGAACGTTTATCCAACGAGGCCGGTTCTGCAGCCGAGTTGCGCCGCAGCGAATTTGTCGGGCCGCAGATCGGTGAAGAGCTGCGCGACGATGGCGGTCTGGGTATTTTATGTGCGTTGATCGTGGTGATGTTGTATGTAGCTATTCGCTTCCAATGGAAATTCTCCGTGGGTGCGGTGGTTGCGTTGATACACGACGTTATTATCGTGCTGGGTATCTTTTCGATCTTTCAACTGGACTTCGATTTAACCGTGCTGGCGGCGGTGCTGGCGGTGATCGGTTACTCGATCAACGACACCATCGTGGTATTCGACCGCATTCGCGACAATTTTCGTACGCTGCGTAAAAGTGAACCGGCAGAGGTAATCAACTATTCTCTGAGCCAAACGCTTGAGCGTACCATTCTGACCTCGCTGACCACGTTATTGACACTATTTATGTTGTATATCTTTGGCGGTGAGCTGATCGGTGGTTTTGCGCTGGCCTTGATCATCGGTATTGGTGTGGGTACCTACTCATCGGTTTATATAGCGGCTGCCATTTTGATGGGGCTTAATATTGCAAAAGAAGATTTGTTGCCTCCGGTGAAAGAGGGTGCGGAGTTCGACGAAGCTCCTTGAGTTAGCAAAAACAGCGCCTGAGGGCGCTGTTTTGTTATGGGCTGGCAATCACCGTTTTTCTGGTTTATCGTTTCAACCACTATGCCCCGATAAGAAAACTATTCATGTCCTTACACCATAGCTTTCGCGACGACCTCAGCCAGAGCGACGACGTCACTGCATTGCGCCAGACACTGGCGCGCTTTCAGCGCATCTTCAATGGCAGTGGCTACGGCTTTTGGGAGTGGGATCTGGCCACCCAACATATCGATTGGTCCGGTGGCTTTTGGGCGCAGTTGGGTTACGGTCCTGAAGATGAAGCGGCAATCAATGATGTCCGGCAGCTCTACGGATTTATACATCCCGATGATGTCGAGGATGTACGCGAAGCCACTCGCGAACATTTGCGCAGCGGTATACCGCTAAACATTTGCTACCGAATTCGTACCAAGCAGGGCGATTATATCTGGACCCAGGCGCGCGCTGATTCTATCCGCGATGAAACGGGACGCGCGCTGTATATCTCCGGCGTAAATTTCGATATCACCGAATTAAAAGAAGCCGAAGCTGCGCTACGCGAAAGTGAAGCGCGGCAGGTGCGTATTATCCAGGCGTCCAATGACGGTATCTGGGAATGGTATGCTGGTCGCGGCGGCTTTCATTTTTCCAGCCGTTGCTGGGAGCTTTTGGGCTACGAAGATCAGGATGACGTACTGACCCAGGGGGAAGATCGCCTCAAGGTATGGCGTAACCATATTTATCCCGATGACCTGCAAAAGTTTGATCAGGCCTTGGCTGATCACCTTCAGAATAAAGGTACGTTTGATCTCGAATACCGCATCATCAGCACCCAGGGCGAGATTCGCTGGATACGCTGTCGCGGTCGCGCTTACTTCAATGAAGAGGGGCGCGCGATTCGTATGTCCGGTACGAATATGGATATCACCGATATCAAACGCGCCGAAGAGCGGGTATTGCAAGCCAAGATTGCTGCCGAGAAAGCCAACCAGGCAAAGTCAGAATTTTTGTCCAGCATGAGCCATGAATTGCGCACGCCATTAAATGCGATCCTCGGTTACGCACAATTATTTGAGTATGACGGCAACCTGACCCAGAACCAGGTAGACAATTTGCACGAAATCCGCAAAGCGGGAGAACACTTGCTGCAGCTCATCAATGATGTGCTTGACCTGGCCAAGATTGAATCGGGCAAGATGACGGTTTCGCTGGAACCCGTCTTAACCTCGCGCGTTGTGGCTGAATGTTTTACCCTGGTTCAGCCCCAGGCTGATGTCAAAAGTATCAGGCTGTACGCCAATCTGCATCAACTGGAAAGCACCTACGTTGTGGCGGATAACGTGCGGCTTAAGCAAGCGCTGATCAATTTGTTGAGTAATGCCGTTAAATATAATGCTATGGGTGGCGAGGTTGAATTGCGGCTTGGCTTGCTGGAAAGTAATGAGATGCGCATTGCTGTGCGCGACAATGGTCCCGGTATTGCCGCCAACCGCCAGCGGGAAATGTTCCAGCCTTTTAACCGCCTCAACGCGGAATACAGTAAAGAAGAAGGCTCCGGTGTCGGCCTGGTCATCACCAAACAATTGGTGGAGATGATGAACGGTAAACTGGACTTCACCAGCACCGAAGGTGTGGGCACAGAATTCTGGATTGACTTACCCTTATCGCGGGAATGGAACCAGGATTTAATTGTGTCTCCCAAACACCAGAATAAATATGCGCCCACTGAACTTCAGGTAAAGCAGACCAAAAAAATTCTTTATATCGAAGACAATCCCTCCAATATCCGGTTACTGCAACAACTCTTTGCGCGCTATCCGCAATTGCAATTGGATGTCGCGGAAGAAGCCTTTTTAGGCATCTACAAAGCGCGCAGTGAGCAACCGGATGTCATCATCCTCGATATCAACCTGCCGGGAATGGATGGCTACGAAGCGCTGTCAGTATTAAAGCGTGATTCGGTAACCAGCAATATTCCTGTCGTAGGGTTGTCGGCCAATGCGATGCCTTATGATGTCGAACGTGGACGCAATTCCGGCTTTTATGATTACCTCACCAAGCCGGTTGAGATTAACCATCTCATCCATACACTGAATCAATTATTAACCGATCACTGAGGTCGGCTCCCATTCATTAAGCTGCAATCTTAAGAGAGGAATAGATGGATACCGTGTGGCTGTGGGTAGGCTTTAATGTGTTTGTGTTATGTCTGCTAGCGCTGGATCTGGGCGTGCTGCACAAAGGCGACAAGCAGATCACCGTTCGTCATGCGCTTCTGTTGAGTCTGGGTTATGTGGTGCTTGCGTTTATATTTGCAGGAGGGATTTTCGCGTTTATGGGCGAAACCTCCGGCTATCAGTTTCTGACCGGTTATCTCATCGAGAAAAGCCTCAGCGTCGATAACATCTTTGTCTTTGTGTTGATCTTCACCCATTTTGCGGTGCCGCCCCAGTACCAGTACCGCGTGTTGTTCTGGGGTATCCTGGGCGCGCTGGTGTTGCGCGCTACCCTAATCCTGGTGGGTGCGGCGGTGATTGACGCCTTCCACTGGGTTATTTATGTGTTTGGCGCTTTCCTGATCTTTACCGGTATTAAGATGTTGATCACGGTAGGCGAGGAACCGGACATTGAAAATAACCGCATCGTGACGTTTATGCGCCGACGTTTTCGCGTGACCGAGACATTCGTTGGCAGTAAATTTTTTGTTGTCCAGAACGGTGTGCGTTATATGACGCCGCTCTTTGTCGTGTTGATCCTGGTTGAAATTACCGACGTTGTTTTTGCACTGGATTCCATTCCCGCGATCTTCGCGATCACCACCGATCCGTTTATTGTTTACACCTCAAACGTCTTCGCCATCCTCGGATTGCGCGCGCTTTATTTTGCTCTGGCCGGTGTTATCCATCGCTTCCATTATCTCAAGTACGGCTTGTCGCTGGTGTTGGTCGTGGTGGGTGCAAAGAT
>DATJLH010000274.1:0-15579 GCA_035490615.1 Cellvibrio sp. | reverse complement strand
ACCCACCGTCATGGGGCAGCGCATGGGGCAAATCCAGTCATAAAATCGTTAGTGGGAGCGGCCACCATGCCGGGTCGCTCCTTTCCAGTTCTATTCGCGCTCTTTTCTCAGTCACCCCTATCTGATCCCTTCCATTCACCCGCTCTCGCCATGGGTTGTGCGAATTACAGGGCTGACTCTACACGCTGGGCTTATGAGCGTGCCCCCACATTATTCATCGCCACGGCTAATTTCCCTTTACAAGACCAACACACCGGCCCATACTGCCCCGGCTGGTGAAGAATACAGCTGATACTTGTCACTACAATTTCGATGAATACACCGTACCACCGCTCCTCTCCCGCAACGAACCTGTTGCTCGAAAGGCCGCTGAATACTCCGTAGCACTTCATTTTGTTTTAGTCATCAATTCTTCTTAGGTCAGTACACCGCCCTATTCGGGTTTATTTCTTTTACAACATAGCAATTATTGCTCTGGAGATTTTTATGGCAGCCGCAACTGGTTCTGTTAAGTGGTTCAACGAAGCTAAAGGTTTTGGTTTTCTGGAACAAGACAACGGTCAAGACGTATTTGTACATTTCAGCGCTATCGCTGGTTCAGGCTTCAAAACCCTGGCTGAAGGTCAACGCGTTAAGTTCAATGTAGAAAAAGGTCCTAAAGGCCCACAAGCTTCTGACGTACAGCCCATCTAAGCTGAACGGCGACTTGCCCACCAGTGGGCAATGAGCATAAAAAAACCACCTGCGGGTGGTTTTTTTATGCCTGGAATATGATGAAGAATCAGCTGCGCTGCAAACGACTCAGCAGCGCCATTAAGCCGCGCTTTTCGGTCTTCATCAGGTATTGGTCGCGAATGTTGGCAATATCCACATCGTAACTGCCGGGCTCCAGGTCCCGCGCAATCTCCACCTTTTCGATCTCATAGCGAGTTTTCTTGCCGGAATCCAGCAATGCCTGTTTGCGCTTGTCATCTTCCGAAAGATCCAGCAGGCTGCATTCAGCCAGCGGTTGTTTGCAGGCATCCAATACCAACATCACCTTCGGCTTCAATCGGCGCTCAAAGTTTTGTTCTACCACAACACCTACTTCACCCGTGCTGAGCTCTACTAACGTACCTGTAGGGTAAAGACCGATGGCACGAATAAACTCCACCACCAACTCTTCCTGGAACTGGATATTGCGTAACTCATAAAGTTTGGCAACCGCCTTGGAAGGCGCGATGGGATGACGGGAGCCCCTGGGATTAGTGACGTGGTCGTAGTAAGTCACAATACCCGCAATCTTACCCAATAGAGGAATCTTGTCGCCGCGCAAACCCTGCGGAAAACCGCTGCCGTTGAGCCGCTCGCAATGGGTTTTCACCACACTGATCACCCGCGGTTCAACACCCGGGGTTTTACGCAAGATATCCGCGCCCAGCTCAACGAAACTTTCGTAGGCTTTTTCTTCCTCGGCGGTACGCTCAACTTTGGTTAACAACTCGCTGTCGAGCATTACCTTACCGACATCCTTCAAGAGCACACCCAGGGCCAATACATCCAGATCGCGTTTAGGTAAACCGATGTGGCGCCCGAATAAAATAGCCCACACCGATGACCTCACAGCATGACTGTAGGTGTATTCATCTTTTTCCTGCACGCGCGACAACCAGGTAAATGCATCCGGGTTGCGCAGGACGCTATCAACCATCTCGCTGGCTACGCGTTTGGTCTCACCGATGGAGGCCGTTTGCAGTTGGTTACGCTCCAGCTGATCAAGCACCTCTCCCACTGCACCGTACACTTTTTGATGCAGTTGCCGCGCCTTCTTGACTTCTTTTTGCAGAGGCTGGACTTCGCGATAGAGGTTGCGCTGGATCTTGAGTGGGGCAACAGGTTCTGTCAGAAAACTGTTTTTATGTGGCTCCCGTCCAGCGCCTTTAACGCGGCCTTGGGGAGTCAGGGTTTTGAGATTGGCCGACACAGGTCCGCGACCTTTTTCGACATCAATATAGACGTGATTGCAGAGTGTTTTGAGTTGGGTAATTTCACCCAGATCGCGGATATAGAAACCTTGCAAGGGAAATGGCGTTTGCGACCAAGGCCGATCAAGGCCGGACACATACATGCCAATGGTCAGCTCGTTGACGTTCAGTTTGACCTGTTTAATTCCCACAGTGAATCCTCATCACCAACAGTTCCTGAGCAAAACCCATCCACAGATGACGCCCAGTTTAGTTAAGAAATGATCAACACACCAGAGGCGCCGCTCCGCCGGGAGCCCTTGTGACAAAATATTATGAATGATAGGGCGCCGATAATTCGTGTACGGCTCGAATAAAAGCACCAGCGTGTTCAGGATCGACCTCTGGCGTAATGCCGTGGCCCAAATTAAATACGTGCCCGGACCCTGCGCCGTAACTTTCAAGGATGTTGCCGACTTCTGTGCGAATGCGTTGAGGAGATGCATAAAGAATACTTGGGTCCATATTGCCTTGCAGCGCGACCTGGGTACCGACGCGCGCGCGCGCCTCACCGATATTCGTCGTCCAATCCAGGCCCAGGCAATTCGCGCCACTGGCGGCCATCAATTCCAGCCACTGTCCACCGCCTTTGGTAAATAAAATCACCGGCACCTGGCGACCTTCATGTTCACGAATCAAACCGGAAACGATCTGGCGCATGTAGGCCAGCGAGAATTCCTGATACGCTTGATGCGACAATGCGCCACCCCAGGTATCAAAAATTTGTACGGCTTGTGCACCCGCAAGGATTTGCCCATTGAGATAAGTAGTCACGGATTTGGCCAACACATCCAGCAAACGATGCATCAGCTCAGGCTGGTTGTAGAGCATTTCTTTGGCGCGGCGAAAATCGCGACTCGACCCGCCTTCGATCATGTAGGTTGCCAGTGTCCAGGGACTACCGGAAAAGCCGATCAACGGCACACGCCCGTTCAGTTCACGACGAATGGTTTTAACTGCATTGAGCACATAGGGCAGATCCCGTTCGGGATCAATCACCTGCAACGCGTTGATATCGGCTTCAGTGCGCACTGGCTTCCTGAATTTGGGGCCCTCACCGGCTTCAAAGTAAAGGCCCAGGCCCATAGCATCGGGGATAGTGAGAATGTCGGAAAACAGGATCGCTGCATCCAGCGGATAACGCTCAAGCGGTTGCAAGGTAACTTCGCAGGCAAGCTCAGGGTTGGTACACAACCCCATAAAATCCCCGGCCCTTTCACGGGTGGCACGATACTCCGGCAGATAGCGCCCGGCCTGACGCATCATCCAGACGGGGGTGACATCGACGGGTTGTTTTAATAATGCGCGAAGGAAACGGTCGTTTTTAAGCTCAGCCATGAAATCAGTCTCTGGTCGCCAATGTTCTAGTTATTGAATGCCATCTCCATAATCAGCTGACGAGACCGGGCAGGCTGGGAGTCGGCAATGGCCGGTCCCCCAGTTTCAGAAGCCTGTGAGGTTAACAGGCTTCTACCGAACGAATAACCTGATTACACACCGAGATAGTCGAGGATACCGGTAGCGGCTTCACGGCCTTCCCAGATGGCCGTTACCACCAGGTCAGAACCACGCACCATATCGCCACCGGCAAAGACCTTGGGATTACTGGTCTGGAATTTAAACTGCTGATGTTCCGGCGCCACAACTCCGCCCCAGTCATTGGTGGAGATCTTGTGGTCAGCCAGCCAGGTCGGCGGATTGGGGCGGAAACCGAACGCGATCAGCACCACGTCTGCCGGTAAAACTTCTTCACTGCCCGGCACGACTTCCGGACGGCGACGGCCTTTCTCATCCGGCTCACCCAGTTGCGTGGTCACCACTTTTACGCCTTCTACCTTGCCTTCACCCACCACAGCAACCGGCTGGCGATTGAACAGGAATTGCACACCTTCTTCGCGCGCGTTGGCTACTTCACGCTTGGAACCGGGCATATTTTCTTCGTCGCGGCGGTACGCACAGGTTACGCTGCTAGCACCCTGACGGATTGAGGTACGGTTACAGTCCATCGCCGTATCGCCACCGCCGAGTACAACCACGCGCTTACCTTTCACGCTGATGAAATCCGCAGGGTCTTTTTCAAAACCCAGGTTACGGTTTACGTTGGAGACCAGGAATGGCAGGGCATCGTACACACCGGGCAGATCTTCACCGGGGAAACCGCCCTTCATGTAGGTGTAGGTTCCCATGCCCATGAATACAGCGTCGTAATCACGCAGCAATTCATCCATGGTGATGTCTTTACCCACTTCTGTGTTCAGACGGAATTCGACACCCATCTCGGTAAAGATCTCGCGGCGACGGGACATCACCGATTTTTCCAATTTGAATTCGGGGATACCGAAGGTCAACAAACCGCCGATCTCGGGGTATTTGTCGAAGACAACCGGCTTGACACCATTGCGCACCAGGATGTCGGCACAGCCAATCCCGGCAGGACCAGCACCGATGATGGCGACCTTTTTATCGGTCCATACCACCTTGGACATATCCGGCCGCCAGCCCATGGCAAAGGCCGTGTCGGTAATGTATTTCTCGGCGTTGCCGATGGTGACAGCTCCAAAGCCGTCATTGAGCGTACAAGCACCTTCACACAACCGGTCTTGCGGACAAACACGGCCACAGACTTCGGGCAATGAATTGGTCTGATGACTCAATTCGGCCGCTTCAAAGATGTTGCCCTCGGAGATCAACTTCAACCAATTGGGAATGAAGTTATGCACCGGACATTTCCATTCACAGTAAGGGTTACCGCATTCGAGACAACGGTGCGCCTGCCCGGAAACCTGATCCTGGGTGTAAGGCTGATAGATCTCGACAAACTGATGCTTACGGGTGGCAATATCCTTTTTTGTCGGGTCTTGGCGCCCGACATCGAGAAACTGGAAAGTGTTATTTAAACGTTCGGCCATTGTGCATGCCCCTCTTTAGCCCAAGGTGATTATTCGCCGCGTTGCTTGAAGCTGACTAACAGCCCGGCCAAGCTCGCCGCCTTGGGTTTTACTAACCAGAATTTGCCGACGTAATCATCGAAATTCGCCAACAGATGCTTGCCCCACTCACTTTCGGTTTCGCGGGTAAACTCTTCGATCACACTGCGCAGATGGTTGCGATGGGCTTCCAGTGCTTCGGTGTTGATGCGATGGATATCCACCAATTCGTGGTTGTAGCGATCCACAAAATCATTGGCTTCATCCAATACATAGGCGAAGCCACCGGTCATGCCCGCACCAAAGTTAACACCGGTTTGGCCAAGCACCGTCACGACACCGCCAGTCATGTATTCACAGCAGTGGTCGCCCGCGCCCTCTACAACCACATGGGCACCGGAGTTACGCACACCGCAACGCTCACCGGCGGTACCCGCAGCAAACAGCTTACCGCCCGTCGCACCGTATAGACAGGTGTTCCCCATGATGCTGGTGGTATTGGACTTAAACTCAGAGTTGCGCGGCGGACGAATGACCAGCTTGCCGCCAGCCATGCCTTTACCAACGTAATCGTTAGCATCACCTTCCAGGTACATATTCAGACCGCCCGCGTTCCAGACACCGAAGCTCTGGCCGGCAATACCGTGCAGCTTCAGCGTGATCGGCGTGTCGGCCATGCCCTGGTTGCCATAACGTTTGGCAATCTCACCACTGATACGTGCCCCGATGGAGCGATCACAGTTGGTGATGCGGAATTCAAATTCACCACCGGCCTTGCCTTCAATCGCCGGCAATACTGTACGCACCATGGCTTCAGCCAATTCGCCTTTGTCAAAAGGATGGTTTTTATCCACTGAACAGAGTTGTGGCTTGGTGGCCAGATAATCGTCGGTGTAGATAATTGGGCTGAGATCAAGCTGTTTCTGCTTTTCTGTCTGCCCTTCCAGAACCTGCAACAGATCAACGCGTCCCACCAACTCAGCCAGTGAGCGCACACCCAGGCGAGCCATCCACTCACGGGTTTCTTCTGCCATAAATTTGAAGAAATTCATGGCCATCTCAACCGTGCCGATGTAATGGTCTTTGCGCAGCTTGTCCTGCTGGGTTGCCACACCGGTGGCGCAGTTGTTGAGGTGGCAGATACGCAGATACTTACAGCCCAGCGCAACCATGGGCCCGGTACCAAAGCCAAAACTCTCTGCGCCCAACATTGCGGCTTTAACCACATCCAGGCCGGTCTTAAGGCCACCGTCGGTTTGCACACGAACCTTGTCACGCAGGTCATTCGCGCGCAGGGTCTGGTGGGTTTCAGACAAGCCTAACTCCCAAGGCGAGCCGGCGTAACGGATAGACGACAATGGACTTGCGGCTGTGCCGCCGTCGTAACCGGAGATCGTAATCAAGTCTGCGTAGGCCTTGGCAACACCGGCAGCAATCGTGCCCACACCGGGGCGCGATACCAGTTTTACCGACACTAGCGCATCCGGGTTGACCTGCTTGAGATCAAAGATCAACTGCGCCAGGTCTTCGATGGAATAAATATCGTGGTGCGGCGGAGGAGAAATCAATGTCACGCCAGGCACGGAATAGCGCAAGCGCGCAATCAGGCTATTGACCTTACCGCCGGGTAACTGCCCGCCCTCACCAGGCTTCGCCCCTTGAGCGACCTTGATCTGCAATACCTCGGCATTCACCAGATAAGCCGGGGTCACACCAAAGCGACCGGAAGCAACCTGCTTGATCTTGGAGCTTTTTACCGTGCCGTAGCGTGCAGGATCTTCACCGCCTTCGCCGCTGTTAGAGCGACCACCCAAGCGGTTCATTGCCTCTGCCAGGGCCTCATGGGCTTCGGGAGACAGCGCACCGAGCGACATACCTGCCGAGTCAAAGCGTTTGATGATCGCCTCAACCGGCTCGACTTCACTCAAGGGAATGGGAGTGCAAATATCTTCTCGCAATGCCAGAAGGTCGCGCAGCATGGAGACCGGACGCTGGTTTACCAGATCCGCGTAGTTGCGCCAGATTGCGTAGTTCCCGCTCTGCACTGCTTTTTGCAGCGTCTGCACCACGTCCGGGTTGAACGCGTGATACTCGGAGCCGTGGACATATTTGAGCAAGCCGCCCTGCACGATAGGCTTACGCTCCACCCAGGCATTTTGCGCCAGTATCTTTTGGTCAGCTTCGAGATCCGTGAAGCGCGCTCCCTTGATGCGGGATGGTGTGCTTTCAAAGCAAGTATTTACAACTTCATCAGACAGGCCGACCGCTTCAAACAGTTGGGCACCGCGATAAGAGGTAATGGTGGAGATGCCCATCTTGGACAGGATCTTCATCAGCCCTTTGTCGATACCTTTGCGGTAGTTCTTGTAAGCGTCATCAATGCCGGTCAACAACTCACCGGTTTCCACCAGATCATTGAGCACATGGTAGCTGAGGTAGGGATAAACCGCCGTCGCACCATAACCGATGAGGGCAGCCACTTGGTGCGGATCACGGGCACTGCCGGTTTCGATGATGATATTGGCATCGCAACGCAAACCAACATTGGTCAAATGCTGGTGCACCGCGCCCACAGCGAGCAGCGCCTGAATCGGCAATAAGCCTTTTTGCAGGTTGTTGTCGCTCAGCACCATCAACACCTTACCGGCTTTGACGGCTTCCGCCACACCCTTACATAAGAGGTCGATGGCCTGTTGGAGATTCATCTGCTCCGGGTCGTAGTGCAGCGGAAACGCTGCAACTTCATACCCGGGGCGATTCATACCCAGCAGGGCGCGAAATTTGGCTGGCGAGAGCACCGGAGATGACAAAATCACCCGGTCCGCGTGCTCCGCCGTTTCTTCATAAACAGACAGCTCACGCCCCAGGCACGTCTCCAGCGACATAACAATCGCTTCGCGCAGCGGGTCGATGGGCGGATTGGTTACCTGGGCAAATTGCTGACGGAAATAATCGTAGAGAGAACGCTGCTGGCGAGACAGCACCGCCATAGGTGTGTCGTCACCCATGGAGCCCACAGCTTCCTGACCGCCTTCGGCCAAGGGGCGCAGCAACTGATCGCGCTCCTCAAAGGACACCTGGAACATCTTCATGTAGGACTTGAGCTGGATACGGTCGATACCGTTTTCCTTGTCGTCCGCCACCAAGGTAGATTCCACGCGCAGCGCACGCTCTTTCAGCCACCGCTTGTAGGGCTGACTGGACTTGAGCTGCTGATCGATATCCTTGGTGTGGTGCAAGGTGCCGGTAGCCGTGTCGATAGACATGATCTGGCCTGGCCCGAGACGGCCTTTGGCCACGACATCTTCCGGCTTGTAAGAATACACACCCACCTCGGATGCCACGGTGATCATGTCGTCTTTCGTAATGACCCAGCGCGACGGACGCAGACCGTTGCGGTCCAGGGTACACACAGCATAACGACCATCAGTAATCACCAGGCCAGCCGGACCATCCCACGGTTCGATATGCATAGAATTGTATTCATAGAAGGCGCGCAGATCCGGGTCCATATGGTCCACGTTCTGCCAGGCCGGCGGCACCAGCATACGAATGGCGCGGTGCAAATCCATCCCACCCAACGTCAGGATCTCGAGCATGTTATCAAGGCTCGACGAGTCTGAACCGGTGCGATTTACCAACGGGGTAACGCTCTGCAACTCAGGCAACAGCGGCGTACAGAACTTGGGGGTACGCGCAACCGACCAGTTGCGGTTACCGACTACCGTATTGATTTCACCGTTGTGCGCCAACATGCGGAAAGGCTGGGCCAAGGGCCACTGCGGCATGGTATTGGTGGAGAACCGTTGGTGAAATACACAGATCGCCGTCTCCAGGCGGGGGTCCGCCAGGTCGGCAAAGAATTGCGGCAGGTCCACCGGCATCATCAAACCTTTATAGGAAAGGATACCGGTGCTGAGACTGGCAATATAAAAAGCCTTGTCTTCAGCAAGGCGTAATTCGGCCTTGCGACGCGCCATAAACAGGCGAGCATTCACCTGCTCCAACGGCAAATTGGTATTGTTTACGAAAACATGATTGAAGACCGGCAGGGACTTGAGAGCGATAGGTCCGAGGCAGCTGCTGTCGACCGGCACATCACGCCAACCGGCAACCACCAAACCCTGAGCAACCAGCTCTTCTGACAGAATCGCACGCGCGGCGTCAGCCTGGGCAGCATTGCGACTCAACATCACAGCGCCTACGCCATAAATGGGCGTCAGGTCAGCACCGCAGGCTTCTTTGGCCACAGTGCGCAGGAAAGCGTCCGGTTTCTGGAGCAACAGACCGCAGCCATCACCTGTCTTGCCATCCGCCGCGATACCACCGCGATGGGTCATACAGGTCAATGCTTCGATAGCCGTTCTCAACAAACGGTGACTTGTCTTGCCCTTCAAGTGAGCAATCAAGCCAAAGCCGCAGTTGTCTTTGAATTCGTCCAACCGGTAAAGGCCAGTGGTCATAGGCTGTTTCTCAATCAATGCAAATCATTATTACTGAGCGCGACACCCACAACGCTGGCAGCACCACGATAGCCGCCGGGCAAAAATCGCACTCCAGACAAAAAAGCCCCTTAGGGTAGGGGCTATAGACAAATGGGCGCAGGATATTACCCGCTGGAGACGGTAATGGCAAGTTCGCCATTCGGGCCTTGTCCATCCCATCAGACCGAATGACAAGGTTTAACCATACCTCCCGGAGCACCGACGACACGATCACACCCAATATGTCGACTCCCGCTTTAACATTTCACATTTATAAGCTAAGTTAAAGAACTGAAAATCAAGGATTTGCACGAAGCCCGCACTTATAAGTCGAGCCGGAAGGCTCGCTCCCCCGCAGTCCAAGAATTTTTACGGTTTTATTCAATAGATACTGGCAAATCAGGAAGACATCATGCACACACAAAAGATCGGGATTAACAAACCCCTTATCATTGCTATTTTTACTTTGGCACTCGGTGCCTGCGGCGGCGGCGGTGGTAGTGATTCACTGTTGGACCAAATCAACAACCAAAACAACAGCTCAAGCAGCATAGGTGGCGGCAATAGCAGTACGCCGGATACGACCGTCGTCCAACAGATGGGATATGGTTCCGGGGCGAACTTTCAACAGGGAGTTATTGGCATTGGGATTGGTGATGGGATTTTATCAGCCGGAGAAAAAACAACCCTAACCGTGAATATTGTTAGCGGAACAGGCGACCTGGTAACAGAAAGCGTGACAGTTACATTTAACTCCCGCTGTGTTGCCGCAACAACAGCACAACTTTTGTTGGCAGATGGCACTCCGGGCAGCAGCGTGACAACTACTAACGGGGAAGCAACAATCACTTATGCGGCCAATGGTTGTGTTGATGATGACAGGATTACTGCTACAGCCAATTATCAAGGTAATTCCTTGTCCGCCACATCAACCATTACTGTTGGAAGCGATACTATTCAAACGATAACCTTTGAGAGTGCTTCAAATAGCCGCATTAGCCTTAAAGGGACAGGAAGTGGAGAAACCTCAGTACTAACATTTCAAGTATTGGGCAGTACTGGCGCTCCAATGGAGAGCGTTGATGTGACCTTCTCCTTAAATACATCAGCGGGCGGTGCAAGCCTTACCAACACTTCAGCCAGAACAAATAATAACGGGCGTGTTTCAACCACATTACAGGCAGGAACAATAGCCGCAACCGCTCGTGTTACAGCTAAGGCTTTGGGAACTCAAATTGCAACACAGTCGGACCCCGTCTTGATCTCTACCGGCATTCCTGATCAAAAAAGCATGACTTTATCTGCTGAAACCTATAACCCCGATTCCTGGAGAGTTAATGGTGTAGTTGTTCCTATCACAGTTCAACTCGCCGACGCATTCAACAACCCGCCCCCCGAAGGAACTTACGTAACCTTTACAACGAGCGGCGGCTCCATAGAATCAGGTTGCACTACAGAAGCCAACGGCAGTTGTAGTGTTGAATGGCGAAGTGGCGAACCTCGCCCTGCGACAGCCCAAATTACAATCCTGGCACACACCCCTGGCAATGAATCATTTATTGATTCCAACGGCAATGGCTGGTATGACGAATCAATTGATTCTTTTGCTAGCGGCAGTGCTGAATGTACCAAGAATGCTCCAAGTCCGTCAGCCAGCGGCCGAGCGGAACGATGTGACGATCTGGGAGATGCCTATCTCGATAAAAATTATAACGGTGCATTTGATGGCGACGATACATTTATTGACTTCAATCCAGAAGAAGAACCTGGCTATTCTGATGGCAACGGCATATACAACGGAGCGCTTTGCAGAGCGGCAGAAGGGGAGTCTGAAGGACCAGGTTGCACAACTACCGGTGTAACTATTCGAAAAGACATTCGTATGGTCATGTCATCTCATGAACCAGCTCTGGTTGGCGGCGGCATGTTACCGGGTCAAACATCTACCATAGATGTAAATAGTGATGGAGCAGGCACTTTTACCCTCACCTTAGAGGATGAAAACGGCAATTCTTTACCTGCAGGCACAGAAGTATCGATCAACCTTGAAAATGCTGAAAATGTTACAGCCAGCAGGCCATCAATTGTTATCACTAACACGCAATTAGGCCCTGTGATCTATTCAGTTACCTTGAATGTTGATGACCCATTAGAACCAGCAACAGGAAATGTAAGCTTTAATGTTGAGGTCCCCGGCCGACCGATTATTTCGACAAACCAGACAAAAATTGACTAATCACCTAAACAAGGCCCGCCTATCGGTGGGCCTTGTTAATCGGCTTCAATTTCCTGCTGAATCACCTTCATTTCTCTCGGCCACGGCCCTGCCTTACGCTGTTCTGGCGGCAAACCGGCAACCGCTTGACGGGCGGCGGCGGCGGTTGGATAACGTCCTGCCACTACAACAAACCAGTCTTTGTTTTGGCGCACAGTTTTAAACATCAACAAATCGGCCCGATTGGATTGAGCAGCAATGTAATCACGTGCCGCTTTCTCAGTGCTGACACCCAACAATTGCAACGTAAACTCAGAAGCACGCCAGGAGAGCAAAACCTGTTCGTCCTCTGAGAAATTGGTTGCTCTGGGCCGCTGATTGACCGCGGGGACAGCTGAGGCAGTTGCTACCGATGATGAGGCTGTAGCCTGCGAAGCGGGGGTGGTCTCTACAGCAGCGACTTCAGGTGCGGTGGCAGAGGGTGTCACCGGCGGCAGCTGCTCCGGCGTCAGAGGTTCAAGTGCTTCACCGCTCTGCACCGGAATATCCTCGGGCAAGGATACATCCCCAGTCGGCTGCACCGGCGCACTCATCACCGATTTAACACCGACTGAAGCTGCAACCGAGGACACAGCCGAAGAACTGGCCGCCGTTTTGACGGGGTTTATGGGCAAGGGCTGAGAGAATATTTGATCGCCAGTGACTTCCTCGTCGTCGCTGCTGTAGAAAAACGTCATCAGAAATACAGCCCCCAGAACAGCGGCGGCAACAATGTGCAGCAAGGGGAATGCTTTTTTACCCGCTGCCTCCTCAGGAATCACCGATTCCAGCAAACAACCCCGCGCATATTCGTGGATGATCGGCAACTGACCATGAGCTTCCCGCCACCAAGGCTCAACAAGGGACTCATTGAATATCTCCGGCCCAAGATAGTCCGCCATCTCCATCCGGAAGTTCAGATAGTCGATTGTTTCGTGCAGCGTAAAGGGTGCCAGTTGGAAGTCATTGATCATGACATCCTGCATATCCAATTGGTCGAGCCGTTGAATTAATGACGGTTCAGCAAAAAACACGATATGCAGGCGGCGGTTGTCTTCATCGCGCCCCTGCAAAAGACTGAGCAAAGCAGCAAGCGCCTGATCATCCAGGTGATGTGCATCGTCGATCACCACCAAGGCGATATCGCCACCGCCCATAATCGGTTGACTGAAGCTTCGCAAAGCGGCAAGTAATTGCCCGGCCGTCTCAACACCTTCTCTTCGCAAGGAAAACGCGTGAGCTACCTGGATCAAAACCTGATCCAACCCCTGTTTTGGCTGCGCCGTGACAAGACAAAGCTCATCCGTTTCTGCCATAGAATCCAGCAGTGCATGGGCCAATCGGGTTTTCCCTACACCTCGTTCGCCCAGCACCACCAGCAGGCTTTTGCCGAACTGGCAAAGATGAAGCAATTGATCAAGCAATTCGCGGCGCTGGGCACCGGTAAACAACGGAAAATCCACATCGTCCGCAAAGGGGTCCATAGCCAAGCCATAGCGCTGCCGGTAGTCGGCAAGGTAATCGTGCCCGGCAGATTGACCACTGTCGGCTACAGGGCTACCACCAATACGACCATCCGGATCAGCACTGATCGGGGACTCTGGAACCATATGCACCTCCACAACAGCCAGCAACGATTAACAGCAACTTTTTTTAACAGCAACTTTGGTTTTATAACGGAGCGGCTTAACGGCACGCGGCAAATGTTTGCCTCAGTAACTCAGCATCAATATCACTGGTGACCGTGGCTTTCCCCATGGATTCCAGCAATACCAGACGCAAGCGACCATCAAGCACTTTTTTATCGACGCCCATAAGGGTCAAAAATGTTTCGTCCGTCATATCCGCCGGCGCTTTAACCGGCAGCTTGGCCTGCAGCAGTAACGCTATGGTGCGATCCAGTTCTGTTCGGCTGATGTCACCGCGACGCCATGATAAATCAGCAGCCATCACCATCCCGGCGGCCACCGCTTCGCCATGCAACCAGTTGCCGTAGCCTTGCGCGGTTTCAATGGCATGCCCGAAAGTGTGTCCCAGGTTAAGGATTGCGCGGATACCACCTTCGCGCTCATCCTGGGCAACGACCTCCGCTTTAATTTGGCAGGAGCGCTCAACAGCATAAGCCAGCGCAGCTTTGTCGCGCGCCATCAGTGCCGGCATGTTAGCTTCAAGCCACTCAAAGAAAGCGTAATCTGCAATCAATCCGTATTTAACAATCTCTGCGATACCCGCGGACAATTCACGCGGCGGCAAAGTTTCCAGCAGTGCTGTATCAGCAATCACGCAGCGAGGCTGATAGAAAGCGCCGATCATGTTTTTGCCCAACGGGTGATTCACACCGGTTTTACCACCCACAGAAGAGTCCACCATTGAGAGCAAAGTGGTAGGTATCTGGATAAAATCCACACCCCGCTGATAACAGGCAGCAGCAAAGCCGGTCATGTCACCCACAACGCCACCACCCAGGGCAACCAATGTTGTGGTGCGGTTATGCCGCGCCCTTAATAAACCATCGAAGATCAGATTGAGTGTGTCGAGGTTCTTGAAGCTCTCACCGTCCGGAAGCACAACAGTATCAACTTGATATCCGGTCAACATTTCTTGCAACAAGGGTAAATACAATGGCGCAATCGTGTCGTTAGTGACAATGCAGAGTTGGCGCCCTCGAATGTGAGGAGCAAGAACCTGTTTGTTAGCCAAGAGCTTTTCACCGATGTATATCGGATAACTGCGATCACCCAGATCGACATTTAACTGACGCATAGCGAGACTTTGCCTGGTTGAGAATTGCCTGATTGAGAAAAGGAGAAAAATGCAGGAGGCACTTTACCATAAGCCGGGGGAAGGCTCACTGAGCAGCAGTCACCAAACCTGCTATTTCCTGGGCAACCGCTTTCGGGGACCGACGGTCCGTATTGATAATAAAATCAGCCGCCGCGCGATAGAGCGGATCACGAAG
Organism: Cellvibrio sp.; assembly: GCA_035490615.1. GTDB lineage: Bacteria > Pseudomonadota > Gammaproteobacteria > Pseudomonadales > Cellvibrionaceae > Cellvibrio. The sequence goes on along the minus strand of DATJLH010000274.1, from coordinate 952 downwards.
GGATAATAAATCAATGATCTTCTGACGAGGGTTTTCCACTTGCAGTAACGGACGTTTTTTGTCGCGGGACGTCCTTTCAACCAACTGATCAATAGAAGCCGTAAGATAACAGACAAAACCTGAAGCGCTCATTATGCTACGGTTCTGCTCACGCAGGATAATTCCACCACCCGTAGCAATCACAACACCTGTTTCCGTTGCCAACTCCGTCAGAACCGCCGTTTCCCGCTCACGGAATCCCTCTTCACCTTCCATGTCGAAAATCCAGGGGATATCCGCACCGGTACGCTCTTCGATAACACGATCACTATCCCGGAAAGACAGATCAAGCTCCGAGGCAAGCAAGCGCCCTATGGTAGATTTGCCGGCCCCCATGGGGCCGACAAGGAAGATATTGGAGCGGGACATCAGTTAGTCAGGCTTTCAGCCATAATTTTTGGTGTGATGAACAACAGCAATTCGGTTTTATTATTTTCGTTAACATCGCGCCGGAACAAACGTCCCAGATAAGGAATATCCCCCAGGAGCGGCACCTTATTCTCACCTTTAATGTTTTCCACCGTAAACACACCACCCAGCACCACAGTTTGCCCGTTAGCAACCAGCACTTTCGTGGTCAATTCTGTCACATCAAGAGTGGGGATGCCGGTAGCCAGATTAAGCTGTCCAACCGTGTCCTGATTAATAACCAAATCCATAATAATGCGGTTATCCGGTGTAATCTGCGGCGTCACATCCAGTTTCAAAACCGCCTCTTTAAAGGAGGTTGTGGTTGCACCACTGGCAGAAGCCTCCTGGTAAGGAATCTCTGTACCTGAAGAAATAGTCGCACGCTGTTTGTCACCGGTTATCACTTTCGGCTGCGATACGATTTCAGCAAAACCGGTATTCTCCAGGGCAGATAATTCCATATCGAGGAATGCATTGTCAGTTAACACACCCAGCGCAATGC
>DATJLH010000273.1:0-8730 GCA_035490615.1 Cellvibrio sp. | reverse complement strand
GGAATTGGTATAGCTGCCTCCATTGAAGCTTTGATCAAGATCGTATTTGCTTACCGAACCAGAAGCACTACCCCAACTTATATTGAAGTCTCCGTCATGCAATGCAGGTGCAGTAATTGTTGGTGGCACTCCTGGGGTTATTGCAACATTGATACCAGCAGAGGAGGGAGAAAAAGCTGAGCAGGACGCGTCATTACATGCTTGGACACGATAGTAATAAGTGTTACTTGTCGTGACTGTCCTGTTATAACTGGTACCTGTTGGATTTCCTAGCAAATACCAGTTACCACTACCAACTTTTTCCTCAAGCGTATATCGGGAAGCATTAGCAGCTGAGCTCCAGCTAATGGTATAGGAGCCTGTATTGTTAGTGCTTGGAACTGTAGGTGTGGACGGAGTGGATGGGGCGGGTAAGTTAGTAATGGTAATAGTGTCGGTGTCTACTAGAGAAACATGCCCAAGGTTCCCGATTGAATACGTCCTTAACACAAATTCATACTGGCCAACACCTAACGTAATTGGATAGCTTTTTTCACCGCTACCCGATCGGTATATCTCAGATCCATCTTTGTGCAACGAACAAAAATAATTATTGCTTGTGCAGTTCCAATTAATTACATAATTTCCACCGGAACCGCTATATGACATGATTGATGCATAAGCGACTGATGGCAAAAACGCTATCAACAATTTAATGCTGAAAAAATGAAATAATGAAATGAATAGTCTTGAGAAGCCCGTTTTATAACTGATCATAATAGACTCGATCCCTGTAAGGCACATACTAGTATTACTAGTAAGTATTATTATTTAAGTGGCGTCGAATCTAGCAGTGCAGTAGAGAGGCGTCAATATTATTCAGCAAGAAAACAATGGCGCTAAGACGGTATCAGCGAGAGTACAACAACCACTCACTGATACCAAAGCTGATATTACTGTTCCGTCAAACTCCACCAATTAATGTTCCACCCCCCATTGCGCACGTAGATCGACAAGGTCTGTTGACCCGCTTCCAGATACACGCTGTTGGATACGGTGGTCCAGTTCTGCCAGCCGCCGGTGTTGGGCACGGTATTCACCACCAGGTCCGTCGCGTTGCGGCTCAGCACTAATTGACCCGTGCTGTTGGGTGAGGCCACCCGGTATTGCACCGTGTACCAGCCCGCGCTGGGAATATTGATCGGGTAAGTCATCCAGTCATTGCTATCAATATGGCTCGCATTAAAACCGCCGCCGGCATCGGTGGTGGTTTCCATGCGCACTCCGGCATGGGCATTGAAGTGCTCGGCTTCAATGCGCTGTCCTACCGTGGGACGGTAGTTCATCCAATAGGTGATCTCAGCATTGCGCACCAGCGTCTGACTGGCAAAGGAACGGAAGTAATTTTCAATCTGCGCCACGGTGGCGGTGCTGATGTTGATACTGCCCATGGTGCCGCCGTTGTTGCTGTTGGTCACCATACCCCATCCCCAGGAACCCGGGTTGCCGTTAGAGCCACCGAAGGACACCGTTTTGTAAGCCCAGTTGGTCGCGGCCCAGCCGTACATGTTGTAGATATCGTAGGTTTTGCGCAGCATCTGCCCGCCCGCCGCACCGAGCAGCGTCCAGGGCTGGAATTCGCCTACAAAGAACGGCGTGTCCAGGCTGGTAATACGGTTGTTCCAGTCACAGGTTTCACCGGTGCCGGTGGGGCTGCAATGAAGCCAGTTACTGTGAACATTGATGTGGTGCGCATTGCCGGTGCCTTCACTCCATCCCCACAGGCCGGGGTAAAAATGCATCTCAAAGGCCACATTGCTGTTCATGCCGCGCCCGGAAGGATGACCGTAAGCGTCAATGCCGCCAGTGTTGTGGCCGGGCAGGATGATCATGGTATCCGGGTCTTTCGCACGGGCAACGTGATACAGCTCAGTAGAAAAATCCGCGAGGGTGTTGGCATCAGTGCCCCAGGGTTCATTCAATAACCCGTATGCTGCAACCGCACCGCGCCCGCGATAGCGGGACGCAATCATGTCCCACAACCACTTGGTGCGATCACGGTATTGGGCTGAACCCCACAACTCGTTTTTACCTGCACAACCGGAGTGGTGTTCCCAGCCCTGGCTCCCGGCCGCGCCGTGCAGGTCGAGGATGGTGTACATACCGCGCTTTTCCGCTTCATCGATGGCGTAATCCAGATACTGCCAGGCATCCGGGCGCAGGGTGTAAGGGGCATTCTCGTTTTCGATCAGGTTGTACATAAACGGAATGCGTACCACGTTCATGCCCATGGCCTGCATATGGTCCCAGTCCCGCGCGGTGATCCAGCTATCGCGGAAGATATCCATCAGGCGCTCTTTTTCGGCGTAGCCAAACCGCCCGGTGAGCGCGCCTTCCAGCGTACATTGGTCATGGATAGTGCCAGCGTTGGTGGACATGTTTTCGTTCATCATCCAGAACTCCAACTGCAGCCAGTTGCCCACGTTGGTACCGCGCAGGTTGACGCGGTTGCCGTTGGGGTCGACCCAATAACGCCCGCTTTGCTTGAGTTTGGGTAACGGGGTCCAGCTCGCCTGGCGAGTGAACTCCACCCAGTTGATATTCCAGCCGCCGGTGCGGGCAAACAGGGTAATGTTCTGTGGCCCGGCTTCCAGATAAACCGCTGAGCTGACGGTCGTCCAGTTCTGCCAACCGCCGGTATTGGGGATGCTGGTGTCTTCGGTGAGGTCCTGGCCGTTACGGCCCAGTACCACCTGACCGGTGCTGCCGGTAGATGCCACCCGGTAACGCACATCGTACCAACCCGCCACAGCCGGATTAATGGAATAGGTCATCCAGTCGTTGGTATCGATCCAGCCGACATTCTGGCCACCGCCGCTGTCGGTGGTGGTTTCCAGCTCCACACCGGCCATGCTGGTGTAACTCTCAGCCTGGACCCGTCCCGGCAAGGCAGTTTGGGCTTGGGTAAGGGATGGGGTAAGCGATGACAGGACGCAGCTACCGGCGAGCAAACCTGTCCATAACAGGCGCTTGCAGCGCGCGACAGCGTGTGCGGGTAAACATAACGAGCGAATAACGTTTGAGGCAGTCGTCTTGGCCTTGGTTTTTTTCATGATGAAATACCTGGGAGTTTTATTGTTATCGCCATAACCGGGCTTTTATTTGCAACGACCGAAGCACCCTTGCGATGGCGGGTTGGATCGCGACAGCGACCAGCGCTGTATCCTGTCCGAGACTAGGGCGAGCGGAGAGATTTGTCGTTCGGCTAAAAAAATCTGTGTCGAACCCGCGCCGTTACTCGCGTGCGTGCGCGCACCTGTGATGCAGTTCAAACGGCATATCGCCGGTTCAGCGCTGTGGTTGAGGGCGATTTTCACTTCGTACCGGAAGCGGCAATTGCCACAATCGTGCATGTCATAAGATGAGAAATTTTTACGGGCTGCGCAATCATTGAGTCGCCGCACCGAAGCTGGCAACTGGCATTCGCGTATGGCCAGGCTCCAATTATTTGGGCTATGATCTTGCCCGCCACTCTGGGACAATATCCGGCGCACCTGACCGCTCACCGATAAAGTCTTGCAGACCACCAGCCTGCATTTATCCAGCACGTTTATGTCACCCGCGTCGAGGCTCCCTCTTCACCGCGTGATGCATAACAATAATGATTGAAGCAAGGGCAGAACCCCATGAACGAAGTTGTATTTAATTTTCATGACGTGGTTTTACTGATGACCGCCATGCAATGCTGCTTTTTTGCGGTGTTGCTCGTCGCCACCAACACCAGCAAATCCCCCAGCAACTATTTCCTTGCCGCCTTCTTGTTGGCCCATGCGTTTATTCCGCTGCATGAATTAATCCTGTGGGGTGCAGTATTCAAATGGAAAGTGCGGGAAGTCTTTCCGCAGGCGTTTTTTGTCGGTGGTTTTGCCTATTACGTGGACGCGGTACTGCTCTATTTTTACGTGAAATCGCTGGTGTTCCGCGACTTTGCACTCAAGCGCCGGGACTTGCTGCATTTGATCCCGTTGGGCCTGTTTATTGTGTTTATGGGTGTGGCGTTTTACAGCCGTCCTTTTGCCGAGCGGATTGAATTAATTCGCGATGAAATCTTTGTCTACGGTGCCGCGTATATCTCGATGGATTTTTTCTGTAAATCCTTGCGTGTCGTGTACTGCGCGTTAAGTTTTCTGTTGATCCTGAAATACAAAGACATCCTCAAATCGACCCATTCCAACATTGAAAAGGTTGACCTGCTGTGGCTCAAGCTGCTGGTCATCGGCTTCCTGGGTGTCACCATCATGGAGGTGATCCTGAGCATCTCCAAGGTGGTCGGTCTAATCAAAACCCACGATTTAAAAGTCTTTGAATATATCGGCCTGACCGGATACTACTCGCTGTTTATCCTGGTGAATCTGCTGGTGTTTACCAGCATGCGTTACTTCGCCACCTTCGAAGCGGTGCGGCAAAAAGACAGCCACAAAAAGCCGCTCAACGACAAGTTGCTCAATCCCGAATTTGCGGAACGGATTGACGGCATGATGCGCAGTGAAAAACCTTACCTGTTGCCCGACATCACCCTCGATATCCTCGCCGACAAACTGGCCATACCCGCCAAGGATTTGTCGATGACTATCAACCGGCATTTCCATAACAATTTTTACGAATTCATCAACAACTACCGCATTGAAGAAGCGCGCAAGATGTTGATCGACCCCAAACACAAACATAAAACCATCACCGATATTTACCTGGAGGTGGGGTTTAACAGCAAGTCGGTGTTCAACACCTTTTTCAAGAAGATCCTGAAGGTGACCCCGTCGCAGTATCGGCAGGAACACGGGGAGGCCAAAAAGTAAGGCGTCAAGGGGCTCCCGGGGCGGGGCGGTTTGTTGTGGCACTGTCGGTGCACGGTTATACTGCCCGCTGTTTTGACCTCTGTTTGCCCGGACCAACGGGCGAGATTCGGCTCCGGGAATTCACCATGAAATCGTTATCCGCGTTGTTGTTATTCGCTTGCCTGTGGCTGAGCGGCTGTGGCCAGACCGGCCCACTGTACCTGCCGGAAAAGGAACAACCGCAACCGGAAGCCCCTGCCGAATCACAAGACTAGCCGCCTTTTTTTTGCCTGATCGAGTCTATCTATGCAGCATTTTCAACCACGCAACGGCGAACTCCACGTCGAAGATGTGCCCCTGAGCGCCGTTGCCGAACGCTTCGGCACCCCGACTTACGTCTACAGCCGTGCCGCGTTTACCCAGCATTACCTGTCCTACGCCCAGGCCCTGGGTGATCATCCGGGCATGGTGTGTTACGCCATCAAAGCCAATTCCAACCTCGCGATCCTGAACCTGCTGGCCAAGCTCGGCGCCGGGTTCGATATCGTCTCCGGTGGGGAGCTTGAGCGCGTATTGCGCGCGGGCGGCGACCCGGCGCGCATTGTGTTCTCTGGCGTGGGCAAGACCCCGGAAGAGATGGCCCGGGCGCTGGATGTCGGCATCTTCTGCTTCAACGTGGAATCCGAAGCCGAGCTGGAGATCCTCGCCCAAGTCGCCGCCGACAAAGGCATGGTGGCCAATATTTCCTTGCGAGTGAACCCGGATGTGGATGCCAACACCCACCCCTACATCTCCACCGGCCTGAAAGAAAACAAGTTCGGTATCGATATCCAGCGCGCCCCGGCGGTCTATCGTCGCGCCGCCGAATTGCCGAGCCTGAAGATCAAAGGGCTGGATTGCCACATCGGGTCCCAGCTCACGCAACTGACGCCCTTCCTCGATGCACTGGATCGTTTGCTGTTGCTGGTTGATGAGCTGGAAAATGCAGGCATAACGATTTCCCACCTGGATCTGGGTGGTGGCCTGGGCGTGACCTATCGCAATGAAACGCCGCCGCCGGTGGCGGATTATATGGCCGCTATCAAACAGCGCCTGGGCGATCGCAAGCTGAGCCTGATGTTTGAACCGGGGCGCTCGATTTCTGCCAATGCGGGCGTCTTGCTGACCAAGGTCATGTATTTAAAGCCCACCGAACACAAGAATTTTGCGATCATCGACGCCGCCATGAACGACAATATCCGCCCCTCGCTCTATCAGGCGTGGCAAGATATTCGTTCGGTCAAGCCGCGCGCGGGCGGTACAAAAACCTGGGACCTGGTCGGTCCGATTTGCGAAACCGGTGACTTTCTCGGCAAGGACCGCGAACTGGCCATCGAACCCGGTGATTTGTTAGCCGTCATGTCCACCGGCGCCTATGGTTTCAGCATGAGTTCCAACTACAACACCCGCGGCCGCGCCGCCGAGGTGATTGTCGATGGCGACCAGATGTTTGTGGTGCGCGAGCGCGAAACCATCGACGATATGTTACGCGGCGAAAGCCTGTTACCGGATTAACGGAAGGAATACGCAATGCGTCTGCGGTTTAGCAAAATGCACGGTTTAGGCAACGACTTCATGGTGATTGATGGGGTCAGCCAAAAGGTGCGTTTGAGCCCCGAAAAGATTCGCCAATTGGCCGACCGGCATTTCGGTATCGGCTTCGATCAGCTCTTGGTGGTTGAAGCCCCGGAAAGTCCCGACGTGGATTTTCGTTACCGCATCTTTAACAGTGACGGCGGCGAAGTGGAAAACTGTGGCAACGGCGCCCGCTGTTTTGCCGTGTTTGTGCGCGACCGCAAGTTGACCGGCAAGAATCTGATTACCGTGGAAACCGCTGGCGGCATCATGACCTTGCAGATCACCGAGAACGGCGAGGTCTGCGTCAATATGGGTGTGCCGCGCCTGGTACCGGCAGAGATTCCGTTCGACGCCGAGGCACAATCGGTCACCTATTCATTGGCCGTTGATAGCACGGCGCTGGAGATTTCCGCCGTCTCCATGGGCAATCCCCACGCCGTCACCCTGGTTGACGATGTGGCGACTGCACCGGTTGCGCAGCTTGGGCCACTGGTTGAACGCCATAACCGTTTTCCACAGCGGGTGAACGCTGGCTTTATGCAAGTTGTCTCCAGCGATGAAATTAATTTGCGGGTATTCGAGCGCGGCGTCGGTGAAACCCTCGCCTGTGGCACCGGCGCCTGCGCAGCCGTGGTGGCTGGCAACCTGCGCCAGCTGATCGGCAATAACGTCAAAGTGAATCTTCCCGGTGGCAGCCTGCGCATCAGTTGGGCAGGCCCTGGTGAACCGGTGATGATGACCGGCCCGGCCACCACCGTTTTTCATGGACAGGTAAAGATCTGATGACCGATAAAAAATCCCCTACCCTGGCTGATCCACTGGACCCCGAACAGGTTGCGCATTACCTGCAACAACACCCGGCGTTTTTTGTTGACCACCAGGATTTACTGGGTGATTTATTTCTACCCCACGAAAGCGGCCCGGCGGTGTCACTGGTTGAACGGCAGGTATCGATTCTGCGCGAACGCAATATCGACATGCGCAACCGCTTGAGCAAATTGCTCGACAACGCGCGGGAAAATGACAAGTTGTTTGATAAAACCAAGCGACTGATTCTCAGCTTATTAGAAGGCCAGGACCTTGGCGATATCGTCGACGCGCTGCATTACAGCTTCGATAAAGACTTCAATATCCATTTCACCAGCCTGCAACTCTACGGCAACATCGACAAACTCCCCAGCAGCCAGGCCCAGGTCGTTTCTATTGCGCAAGCGCGCGAACATATTGCGCCCTTGCTCAAAAGCAACCGCGCCATGTGCGGCACACTCGGGCAAAAAGAATTGAGCTTTTTGTTCGGTAAACACGCGCAAGACATTGGCTCTGTCGCGACCGTGCCGTTAATCCACGGCACCACCTTCGGCATGCTCGCCATCGCCAACCGCGATCCGAATTATTACCGCTCCAGCATGGGCACGTTATTTTTGGGCTATATTGCAGAAGTATTGAATCGATTATTGCCGAAATATTTACCGCGCTAATTAATCGCCAATCTATGGCAAGAGGATATGCGCATGACTGAAGCTGCAACGCCTTTTGCTGACGAACTCGCTGCGTTTTTTACCTACATGCGCAGCGAAAAACAATTCTCGCCCCTGACGCAGGAAAACTATCAACGCGACCTGGAAAAATTCTGTCGCTTCTGCGCCAAGTATTCACTTCACGACCTCGCCGCGATTCAACCACAACATATTCGCCAGGGTGTTGCCGCCTTGCATCGCAGCGGCCTCGGCGGCAAAAGCCTGCAACGCTGGCTGTCGTCCCTGCGCAGTTTTTTTCGCTTTGCGATCAAGCGCGGCTGGATGAAGATCAATCCTGCCGATGGTATCCAGGCACCCAAGTCACCCAAGAAATTACCCAAAACCCTGGACGCGGATCAGACCGCGCAATTTGTCGAGGTGAAAGGCGAAAGTTTTATTGCCTGCCGCGACCGCGCGCTGCTGGAACTGGTGTATTCATCCGGCCTGCGTCTGGCCGAAGTCACTGGTTTGAATGTGACCGATGTCGACCTGAAAGAAGGCATGGTCAATGTAGTGGGCAAGGGTTCCAAGCAACGCATCTTACCGGTGGGGCGCCATGCGATAACCGCCTTGCACGATTGGTTACCGCAACGCGCCTTGCATGCGCCTGCAGGTCAGACTGCTCTGTTTATTACACAGCGCGGTGCCCGCATTAGCCATCGCGCGGTGCAATTGCGCATGCAGCAGTTGAGTGTGCAGCAGGGAATGGATAACCCGGTGCATCCACACATGTTGCGTCATTCTTTTGCAAGTCATGTATTGGAGTCGAGTGGGGATTTGCG
>DATJLH010000272.1:0-1764 GCA_035490615.1 Cellvibrio sp. | reverse complement strand
GATTTGAGCCACCAAAAAGGCGAGCGATTGAATAAACCGCCGCGCCCTTCGCAAGCGTGAATACCGCAAGCATGAACAGCAAAAGTTGCCATTCTGCTGTGACGATAGAGAGATCGAGTGACATACCGACGGCCAGGAAGAAAAGCCCCATCAGCAAACCGCGAAACGGCTCAATGTCACTTTCGATCTGGTGACGGTAACTGGAATTCGACAACATAACGCCGGCAAAGAATGTACCCATTGCCATGGAGAGGCCCGCCACATCCATGAGTAGTGCAGCACCAAGCACCACCAGCAGCGCACCCGCCGTCATCACTTCGCGTGCTCGCGCTCGCGCCAGGAGTGCGAAGAACGGATTAAGTCCCCAATGTGATACGCCCAGGAGTACCAACAGCGCAGCAATCGCTACCAGAATGTCGGTCCATTCCAGGTCTCCCTGGGACAATGGCGATAGGAATGCGACCACCGCCAAAAGCGGGATGATCATCAGGTCTTCAAATAAAAGAATGGCGATTGATTTCTGGCCTTCAGCGGTTGAGACCTCGCCTCGATCCTGTAGCACCGACATAATTACAGCCGTCGAGGAAAGCACGAAGCCCGCCCCGGCAATAAACGCAACCGGACCCGAAAAGTCGAATACCACCATGCCTGCCAAGGTTAAGGCTGTAGTCGCTGCGGTGACTTGTACAAGGCCCAGCCCGAAAATCTGACTGCGCATCGCCCACAACTTGGGCGGGCGCAATTCCAACCCGATCACGAACAGGAACATCACCACCCCAAGCTCTGAAAAATGCAGGATGGATTGGGCATCAATAACAAAACTGAACACCGATGGCCCAACCAAAACACCAGCGGTGAAATAACCTAAAACCGATCCAAGGCCCAGCCGCCGGAACAACGGCACGGCAACAACGGCCGCGCCTAGCAGGACAATAGCCGGTCCAATCGTCTGCGCTAAACTCGCTTCAGCCATCAGTTACGCTTCCAATATCACAGAGGTTAAATAGATATTTCTATGGCTGGGAGACACTCATGCGCGAACCAAAACCATCCGTTGTTCTGCCTAAGACGTTTGCCGCTTACGCCATGCTCTGTTGAGCCTGATGTACGCCCTCCTCAGAAATTATTTTGAAGGTGCAACAACACACCTCGGCAGGCGAATGCAAATAACCCTGTATTTAGGTAACGAGAAATTTACATTTCTGGCGTGCTTCAGAAAGCGACGTTAACGCAGTGTGCGACCAGTGGGTAAGCCATAGCATCACTACAGAATCAATTTTTTTGCAGCTTGGGTGATCGCTCAACACCGCTTCATTTAATTGTCTGGGGGGAATGATGTCATGAGGTTTAAAGGAGAGCACTGTTCGATCCTGCGATTAACAGTTCGAACCTGCTGTGAAATGATCATTGATTTTTATTGTTATAACCCCATACCTCTGGCGTTACGCCAATATGTTTGTCACACAATGTGGAAAAGCAAAAACCCGCATTTCTGCGGGTTCAAGGACATTTTTGGATCTTGCGGAATTTCAATATGGTGCCGAGGCCGGACTTGAACCGGCACGACCTTGCCATCGACAGATTTTAAATCTTCGTCAAAAACTTTCTTTTATAGATATTTACTTATAAATCAATAACTTAAAAAATCAGGTAAACCCATAAATGGGTAGTTATGCTCATCTGCGTTGACACTCGGTTGACACACAGGGGCATTCAGCCCGATTCAATACGCTTCAGTCCCTTCCATCCACCTGCTCCCCTACC
>DATJLH010000271.1:0-13017 GCA_035490615.1 Cellvibrio sp. | reverse complement strand
AGTCGATCAGGTAACGCAATTGGGCTTGAAGCTAGTGGAGCAACTTGCCCTCGAAAAGCCGTTGCCTGCCGGGCAGGTTGAACCGGCACGAAAGCTCCTGCGTGATGCACAACAAATGCATCAGGAAATCGTCGTCAGTGCAGCTTATCCCATCGAGAAGCTGTTGAACGCGGCCTACTAAATCTTTATCAGGCTCTGCCCGGCATTCACGCAGTGAAACCGTGAATGCCTTCACGACCCGCTATCTGAAAGTAATATTCCGCTGGCACCCCGGCGGAATATTGCTATGCTTTCTGTCATCTTTTCTTTGCGCGCGAAAACATATGACACTCCAGGGCATCCACCACGTCGCCATTATCTGCTCCGATTACACCCGTTCCCGACATTTTTATGTGGAGATTCTCGGGCTACAGGTTTTGGCGGAAAATTACCGCGCCGAACGCGATTCCTGGAAGCTGGACCTGGCGTTGCCAGACGGCTCACAGCTGGAGCTATTTTCCTTTCCTAACCCACCGCCACGACCGAGCCGACCGGAAGCCCAGGGGCTTCGGCATTTGGCTTTTCGAGTGACAGATATTCATCAGCAGGTAGAACGCCTGGTGGCGCAAGGCGTGAAAGTTGAGCCGATTCGGGTGGATGAATTTACCGGTATGCGCTACACCTTTTTTCAAGATCCAGATGGTTTGCCATTGGAGTTGTATGAGATCTTGAGTGAATGATCCATTGTGAGCATTGGAAGGGATAAATTAAGGTGCCACAGAAGGTATTGCGGTGTAGTGTGCGAGACACGCCGTGAATACGTCCCTGTAGGCTCAGCACCGACATCCTGTCGGTGATGGTCTCGCACACTACACCGCAATACCTGCCCGGAGATAAGGGGTAGCTTTTTATATTCGGTATAGAAAATATGTGCTAACTCTCTAGCTCTGTTATTCCTTTGTGTCAGTCGGGTTAATAATGAACGCAGTTAATGTTTCATCGCATCGTTTTGCTAATCAGGTTTGCTTGATAGCCATGTTTATTTTTCTACTGGCTTCACCAGCGCGTTCGCAAGACGTTGTGATTGCATTTGAAGATGTGCTCGGCCCATCTGCCACGTTAGACGGCATGGCACGCACGCAGATGATTATCAGCGGTTTACGTCGTGCGGAGGTTGAGCAGGCATTGTTTCTGGTGCGTACCAAAAAAATCAATCCGCGCACCAAAAACAAAGAGCGATTGGTGCAATACGACAAAGCCGGGCATGTGTTGGCGAGTCATGGCCACGATCATAATCTGTTTAAAAAAGTTAACTTGTACAATTACGAAATTGATCTATTAAAATCCAATGCGCTCTTGCAGGGCTTTAAAAACTATCATGGCTATTTTCACTTCGGTTATTACGCCGCCGGTGGTGACCTGAACGTGCGGCGCAAGCTGCGCGATTTTGCGCAGGAGAATGGGCTGCAACCGGTTTACGTGAATGTAAAAGTTGATGATGCCTACCTTAACCAACGCTATATCGAGCAAGTGAATGCTAATCGGCGGGTGGATATGGCGGCGTTGGAAAAAGTGTATGTGGATATGGTGTGGCAGGGTTTGGTGAATTATTACCAATATGCTATTCCAACGGTGGAGCAAGCCAAGGTTGTTTTGCTGCTGCAAGAAAATGATTTGGCTGCGTATTTTATTGCACCGGTGGTGGAGAAAATTCGTGAGCACGGCTGGAGGGTCAGCTCACCGACCACCGCATTTGGTTATCCCAAAGCAGGCCGCGCGCCGATTGGCCTGCAAAACAGCGATGGCTATATGGCCGCACTTCTGAACATCGACCTGATGGCGACGAATGTTCCCCTCTACCACCACAGCCCCACAGCCATCAATTATTTCCAACAAACCCCATAGGTCGGATTAGCGGCAACGCCGCGTAATCCGACACACATGGGGCAGCTATGCCACATGGTTCCGTTTTGCTTCAGTATTTTTCTCGGCGCGTTTGGGTGCAATAGGTTCGATTTTGCGTTGTTTTTCATACAGGAAGCGCAGCACCGCGCTGCGATAGTGGTTGTATTCAGCATTGTCGGCCAGTGCCAGGCGATCACGTGGGCGCGGTAATTTTACATCGAGAATTTCGCCGACCGTTGCTGCCGGGCCGTTGGTCATCATTACGATGCGGTCAGACAAAAGCACGGCTTCATCGACGTCATGAGTAATCATAATGACGGTATTACCTAACTGGTTTTGAATCTCCATCAGTGAGTCTTGCAGGTGCGCGCGGGTTAATGCGTCCAGCGCGCCAAAGGGTTCATCCATCAATAAAATCTGCGGTTCCATCGCCAGTGCGCGGGCAATGCCAACACGCTGTTTCATACCCCCGGATATTTCGTCCGGGCGTTTGTGCATGGCGTGGGTCATCTGCACCAGTTCGAGATTGTGTTCAATCCAATCACGCATCTCAGCGCGGGATTTTTTGCCTTTGAAGACGCGCTTCACGCCCAGCTCCACATTCTGGTACGCGGTCAGCCACGGTAGCAGCGAATGATTTTGAAAGACCACGGCGCGTTCCGGTCCCGGCTCGTTCACTTCCTTGCCATTCAATACCACACCGCCGGTCGTGGCCTGATACAAACCGGCAACAATATTTAACACGGTGGACTTGCCGCAACCTGAGTGGCCGATCAGCGACACAATCTCGCCCTTGGCAATCTTCAGGTTGACGTTTTGCAGCGCACAAAATGGCCCCTTGGGTGTGGGAAATTCGATGCCTACTTTAGATAATTCCAGCTGTACCTGACTCATCACTCTATCCTCCTAACGGATAACGGCAGACTTGTCCCAGTTAATCCAGCTTTGTAGCGCCAGCAAACTGCGATCCAGAATAAAACCGATAAAACCAATAATTAACACGGCCACACAAATGCGCCCGAGTGAATCCGATGAACCGTTCTGAAATTCATCCCACACAAATTTTCCCAGCCCGGGATTTTGGGCGAGCATCTCGGCAGCAATCAGTACCATCCAGGCGATGCCCAGGGATAAACGCAAACCGGTAAACATCATCGGAATCGCCGAGGGCAACACGATGGTGCGCACATGGGTAAACCAACTCAAGCGCAGCACGCGGCTCACGTTGATCAAATCCTTGCTGACGCCGGCTACGCCTACTGCCGTGTTAATCATGGTTGGCCAGAGCGAACAGAGCGTTACCGTGAACATGGAGATCACAAAGGATTTGGAAAACATCGGGCTGTCAGTGACATAGGTTGCGCTCACCACCAGGGTCACTAACGGCAACCAGGCGAGCGGCGACACAGGTTTGAATAACTGGATCAGTGGATTAAACGCACGATACAGTGACTGACTCAAACCGATCACAATCCCCACCGGAATAGCGATTAAAGTCGCCAGAAAAAAACCGCATAAAACAGTAATCAGGCTGGTGAGAATTTTGTCAAAAAATGTCGGCCGGCCATTAAACTCCCGCACACGAATATCTGCTGTAGGATCTTCAGCTAAAATCGCGGCGTTACGTTGCTCCTGGCGCTCATAGAATTTCCGCTCCCGCTCATTCTCTGCGCGATATTCATCCACCAGGCCGGACCATTGTTGCGCGACTTCTTTCGGCCCCGGAAAAGTACCGAGTGAGGTATGAATATGTTGGGAACCGATATGCCAGAACAATAAAAACAACAGCAGGCCGATGACTGGAATCAGAACGCCAAGCACGGCATCGCGCAGTTGCTGCGGTGATAACTTGACGGGGCTGATTTTTTTTAAATTAAGGATCGCGGTATTCATGGCATCTTCTCCTGTTGCACTGAACAGCACAACATTGGTGTCACATATCAATAGCTGGCTGATAAGCCGGCGCGGCTCAATGGCGCCGGCAAAGGATTCACAGTTTTTCCTTACCTTTCAAGCCAATGGCGAACTTGCTCAGGTAATCATTGGGCTTGGTGCCATCAAACACGATGCCATCAATAAAGGTGTGTGCATCCGTAGTGCGATAACCGGTTTCGCTGGCAAAGTCAGGAAAATCGGTGGCTTTTAATTTGCCTTCCGCAATCAGTTCTTTTGCAGCTTGTTGATAGATTTCCGGCAGGAAAACTTTTTTAGCAGTGTCCATATACCAGGCATCCGGTTTTTCTTCGGGAATCTGGCCCCAGCGGCGCATTTGGGTCAGGAACCACACCGCATCGGAATAGTAGGGATAGGTGGCGTGATAACGGAAGAACACATTAAAGTCCGGTTCCTTACGCACATCGCCGCGCTCGTATTCGAAGACACCGGTCATGCTGTTGGCAATAACTTTATAATCGGCGCCGACATAATGTGATTGTGAAATCATCTTCGCCGCTTCGGCACGATTGGCATTGTCTTTATCGTCAAGCCATTTGCCCGCACGGATCAGTGCTTTCACGACGCGAATATGGGTATTGGGATTTTCATCGGCCCAGGTTTTGGTTACCCCAAACACTTTTTCCACAATGTTGTTGCGCAGGTCGCGGTTGGTAACCACCGGAACACCGATATTGCGAAACACGGCTTGTTGGTTCCAGGGTTCACCAACGCAATAACCATTGATCGTGCCGGCCTCAAGCGTTGCAGGCATTTGCGGTGGCGGCGTAACAGAGATCAGCACATCTGCATTCAACTGGCCGGTGATATCACCTTTATGCGGTGCATAAAATCCCGGTTTGATACCGGCGGCAGCCAGCCAGTAACGCAATTCATAATTGTGGGTCGATACCGGAAAAACCATGCCCATGTTGAAGGGTTTTCCGTTGTCGTGAAAACTTTTGATCACCGGCTTAAGTGCATCGGCAGTAATCGGGTGTACCGGTTTTCCATCTTTTACCTTTACATGAGGTTTCATTGCTTTCCAGACATCATTGGACACAGTGCAGGCGTTGCCATGCAAATCCATTGCAAATGCGGTCACGACATGCGCCTCGGTACCGAAACCAATGGTGGCACCTAACGGTTGCCCGGCGAGCATGTGGGCACCGTCGAGTTCACCGGTAATCACACGATCCAATAACACTTTCCAGTTGGCTTGTGCTTCCAGTTGTACACTCAAACCTTCATCATCGAAATAACCTAATTCATAGGCAACAGCGAGCGGCACCATATCGGTCAATTTGATAAAACCGAATTTCAAATCTTCTTTTTCCGAAGGCCCGAGCTTGGCGTGTGCGTGGGTGGCAGCCAGTGCAATGCAGCAGGTCATTGCATAGGTGAATTGACGCAACACCTTGATAAAAAACGAGGCGTTCCCTGTTGGCTTATGTAAACCCTTATACGTGAATGCGTTAACCATAAAGCGCTCCAATCTGATGTGCAAAAAGTAAAAATCATCACAAGGTATTTGGCGAATTCCTTCGAGTGACGTTGACGACTATCGAGGTGCAATGCGGACCGGTTGCTACAGGTGGTTATTCAAACTCTGTGCCAAATGCGATGTGCACAAAAAAATTCAGACGTAAAGCGAGTGAAAAAGGCGTTTTGCATAATTTTGCACTTATATGGATCGCGCCTTTCTGCAATGGGCTATTTTGGAGCTATGCTGTAAGGAGTTAATGTGCGCTATGGAAAAGCAAATTCATCTGCTGCCGCCCTTTTTTGGTACAGCCTGCGGCAGCGGGGATTTAAATAAGCGCGCTTGACTCCAAATAGTGGATAGCGCACTCGACGGGTGTGGTGGTGTTATCCGGTCGTGCTGGCAATGTACATAATGGATAAAAAAGTATTGCGAGTGAGAAAGGTATGCGAAAAGAATTGCTGAATCAGTGGGTTAGGATTGCGGCGCTGTACCTGGGCGTCCTCCTGGCTGGTTGCGCCACTGTTTTACCGGGTAACGGTGAGAAACCGGATGCGCATTTACTCAACCTGGCCCTGAGTGGTGAGCCTTTGTTGGGCCATCCCTACACGGAGGCGGAGCTGCCCGAGCGGCAATTATTTGAACTCACCCCGGCCATGCGCGACTTTGCCGAGCGACACACGGCCGGCATCAAAGGCGACTTTGCACGTGCCCGTGCCTTGCACAATGCGTTGCTGACGCCGAGCGTCGCCGGCGGCCATGGGATTACCTACTCCGCCTTTTACACCCTGACCGGCGCGGATGCCTTTGAGGAGCGTCAGGCCAACTGCCTCAGCTTTACCTTGTTATATGTCACCATGGCGCGCCACGTTGGTCTGGATGCCTATGTCAATGAAGTGGACCTGCCGCCTACCTGGGATTTGCGCAACCAGGACGCGTTTTTGTTTTTGCGGCACGTCAACTCCAAGGTGAAGTTGCGTCGCGACGAAGTCGTTATTGATCTGGAGATGAACCGTTACAGCAGCACCTATGACCAGCGCCTGATCCCGGAAAAACTCGCTGCTGCCCAGTTTTACAACAATCGCGGCATGGAGTTATCCGCCGAGGGCAAATTCAAAGAGGCGTTCCTGCATCTGCGCAAAGCTTTGCTGCTGGATCACGAGCAAAGTTATATCTGGAACAACCTGGCCACCGTCTATCGACGCAATGGCTATTTAAAAGAGGCCGAAGCGCTCTACCTCCAGGGCTTGCACATTGATAGCGGCGACTTGACCATCATCAGCAATCTCAGTGGCCTGTATCGGCAACTGGAGGAATCGGAAAAGGCAGATACCTTTTTTCGGCTGGCAGAGCGCCACCGCAACAACAACCCTTACTTCCTGTACTACGAAGCCAATAAGTCACTGGAGTCGGGTGACGCGGAGCAGGCCCGCGACTTGTTGAAAAAAGCTATCAGCAAAGAAAAAGCCGAAGTGCGTTTCTATGATCTCGGGGTAAAGATCTACGAAGCCCTGGGCGATCAGAAACAGGCCGACGCCATGCGCAAGCGTGCCACCCAGCGGCGCGAAGCACTCATTTCCCCCTCCTGATATTTTTTTTCGCACCCTCATGGCGGAAAAGATCGGTTCAATCGTCTGGTAGTGGATGGAAATGCTTTTACCGGCCCTGAATTATGTCTAATAACGAAAACGTCAACAGCGTGTTTATTGCCCTGAGAACGACCCTGGCGCGGGCGGTTTCGCATATTGTGCCGCCCCGTGAGGTCGAGGACATCGTGCAGGAAACCTATGTGCGGGTCTGCCAGGTCGGCGAGCGGGATGATATCCATCATCCACGCTCCTTTATGTTGCGCACGGCGCGCAATCTGGCTTTGGATCATCGCAAACGCTCCGAAAGCCGGCTGGCGGACAGCATGGAAGACTTGCAGGAGGATCTGCAGGAATTGGCCACCGGGGCCGATGACACCTATGACCGCGTCGCGGCTAACCAGGAATTTGGCCACTTCTGCGAGGCCGTCCGCCAATTGCCGCAGCAGTGTCGCAAGGCCTTCGTGTTGCGCAAGGTGTACGGCTATTCTCAAAAGGAGATTGCGGTGAGCCTGGGGATCAGTGAGAACACGGTGGAAAAACATATCGCCATGGGTATCAAACGCTGTACCGGATTTATGATGGCGCTGACGTCCGGTCAGCCGCAAAAAAGTAAGGGTCTAACGGCCGAGGCGCTTCCCCCTGAAGAAGCACCATTGGCACAAGCAGGTGTGAGTCATGAGTAAGGTGGTGGAATTTTCCAATAAAGAGCAGATTCACGAGCAAGCCAGCCTCTGGATTGCGCGGCTGGATCGTGGCTTGAGTGAGGAGGAACAGCAAAGTCTCGCGGATTGGGTGCGGCAAAGCCGTGAGCATCGGCGGGTATTATTCGAGATGGCCGCGCTCTGGGATCGCATGGACAGTCTCGCCCGGCTGGCCGATTTATTTGATGCGCCCCAACGTACGAAACCGCGCGTGCGAATGTATTTGACCATGGCGGCATCGGTCATGTTGACCGCGCTGGCCTTTGCCTGGAGCTGGACTTACCTCGCCGGGCGTCCTGCGTTGATGGATAAACACTATGAAACGGCTATCGGCGAACATTCCACCATCAACCTGCCCGACGGCTCGCTGCTGGTGCTGAACACCAACACGCGGGTGATGGTGACCTACGAGCCCGACTACCGTTTATTTATTCTGGAGCGCGGCGAGATCCATGTCGATGTGGCGCACGATAATGCACGTCCTTTGAGCGTGATGGCCGGTGACCGGGTTGTGCAGGCGATCGGCACGGCGTTTAACGTCAAGATGTTCAATGAGCGCGAAGTCGAATTGCTGGTGACCGATGGCAAAGTACGGGTAGCCAAACGGCCAGGCGCGTCGACGGACATTCATGCGCCGACGCGCCTGGCGGAAACAGACATGGCCGTGGCTAAAGGTGAAAAGGTCGTGTTGGGTTCGGCGCAGGAAACGATTGCGCAGGTGGCTGAAGCCGATATCGCGGCACAGCTAAGTTGGCGGCAGGGCAATTTAATCTTTCGCGGTGAAAGCCTCGAACAAGCACTGGCGGAAATAACCCGTTATACCTCGGTTGAGTTTGAAGTCATGGATGAACAGATCAGGCACGCGCGCATCGCCGGTTTATTCAAGGCGGGCGACGTAGACGGTTTATTAGCGACCTTAACCCGCAACTTTAATATTGAAAGCGAACGTCTGGATGACAATAAGATCCTGTTGCGCGCCCGCTGAAAAATTCCCCCTGTCTTGCTTGTTGTGCTGTGAGTAAAACCTTACACTCCGCCCATGCGCGTCGCATCCTGCGACATCGATTCATGACAATAATTATTCAAAAAAATGTCTTCGACTTTATGGCGGAAAAAAAACGCTCATTCGTCTATTCAGCAGGCGAGCAACACGCTCGCTTCTGAAGGACACGAAGCGGCGATTTTTACCTCGTTGCGCTGTGCTCTGTTCATGATGCTGAGTTCCGCAACCTGGGCTGAAGACGCGCACCTTGGCACAATAATCCCTTTCGATATCCCTCAGCAACGAGCGGATCTATCGCTCATCGAGTTCGCCAAACAAGCCAACATTACGTTGATCTTTCCGTTTGATGCAGCAATGGAAGTCACCGCGAATCCGTTGGTGGGTCGTTATTCCATCGAAGAAGCCGTCAAGTTGTTATTGGCGAATACGCGATTGAAGGTGAGCGTCGGTGAGGATGGTCAGCTCATGATTACGAGCAATCAGACTCAAGGGGAAATCGATTCCATGCACACTAAAAATAAATTATCGAGTGCTATTCTCGGCATACTGTCATCCATGGCTGCCTCGCCATCACTCGCGCAGGATGATGCCAGTTCTGTGGAAGAAGTGTTGGTCACCGGTATTCGCGGCAGCTTACAACGATCCATGGATGTGAAGCGCGATGCACCCGGTGTGGTAGATGCCATTTCGGCGGAAGACATCGGTAAATTTCCGGACACGAACCTGGCCGAATCCTTACAGCGTATTACCGGTGTTTCCATCGACCGTTCCGGTGGGGAAGGGCAGTTAATCACGGTGCGCGGTTTCGGCCCGGAATTTAATACTGTATTGGTAAATGGCCGCCAGATTGCCTCAGAAAATGATTCGCGCGCGTTCAGTTTTGATACGCTCGCGTCGGAATTGGTGAGCGGTTTGAATGTGCATAAAACGTCTACGGCGACCATGCAGTCCGGCGGTATCGGCGCCACCGTGAATGTTCAAACCGCACGACCTTTTGATATGAACGGTTTTAAAGTCGCCGGTAGCGTGAAAGCTCTGGTCGATGAAAACAGTGAATCCACCTCGCCGCAATTCTCCGGTTTGATCAGCAATACATTTAATGAAGATACCTTCGGGGTGTTGCTGGCATTGTCATACCAGGAGCGTGAAACTCGCCTGAATCAGGCGCAGATGGATGGCTGGCTGGAAAATGTCGGTATTCCCACGACAGAATTAAATGGCGGCGCCGGTGTCCCGGAGGGCTCCACGATTTTCTCGCCGCGCAACTACGATCACAAAGTCACTTTTGAAGAGCGTACGCGCACCAACGGTTCACTGGTATTGCAATTCGCTCCATCAGATACCTTGACCCTCACCACCGATCTACTCTATTCAGACTTCGATGTGGAAACCAACGCGCTGTCGTACGGCCACTGGTTTACCGCACCGAACATTACCGATGCGGTGACAGATGAAAATGGCACGGTGATTGATTTGCGTCAGGAAGTGGGTTTGGCGACGGACATGCACGCCAAGAAATTTGATCGCCTGACCGAAACTTTCCTGTTTGGTTTTAATGCCGATTGGGACGTAACAGAAAACCTGAATGTAAATTTTGATGCGAGCTTTTCCAACGCCGAGCGCGAAGCTAATAACGGCGGTGGCGATCAACTGTCGCTGATCGGTTACGCCAACCGCGTCCGCTTCCAGGTTGACGATGCAATTTTGCCCGTGGCCAGCGAATTTGAAACGGCCAATCCGGCTATTTATTCGGGGCAACAGGAACTGGACGGTACCGCGTATCTTGATCCATCCGACCCTAATTACGAGCCACCGGCCGGTGTGCAGGATTTTCTCAGTAAAGAGAACAGTCGCGCTCATGTGATGCTGCGCCGGGGATGGGCAGTGGAAGACGATGTGACCCAGCTAAAACTGGACGGCACCTGGGATGAAGGCAGCACCAGCGGTCTGGTGAAAGCAAAATTCGGAGCGATGTTTTCCAACGAAACCAAAACACTGGAGCGTTGGGATAATGAAGGCGTGGGTATCCATTGTACCTATTGCGGTTATCCTGATTTGCCGGAAATTCCGGCGGACATGCAATACGTGTTTGATGCCGGCAGCGATTTTTTAAGTGATGTCAGCGGCAGTGGCAGAATGCCGACGCAATGGCTGGCCCACGACGGCGAAGAAAATTTTGCGTTCCTGGAGCAGTATTATCAAAGCGTCAATGGTGAATCCATCAGCTTTGATGCGGTGCGTCGCGATAACTCTTTTGAAGTGGAAGAGGAAACCATCTCGGTGTACCTGGAAGTGGACTTTGCGGGCGAGCTGGGCGGTATGCCAATCGCGGCAACAACCGGTGTGCGCGTGGAAAGTACCGATACCCAGGTTGATGGAACCCAGGCTCCGATCATCGGTTTAACTATCCTCGACGAAACGGAAATGCTGGCGCAGTACGGTCCCGCCGAACCGATTAACGCCAAGACCAGTTACGACGCTATCCTGCCCAACATGAGCGTCAAGCTGAATATCACCGACGACATGATTGTGCGCGCCGCCGCCTCAAAAACCATGACGCGCCCAACGTTGAACAGCATGGCCCCGGTCACCGTCATCACCACCACGCGCCAGGGCGGCGATTTAACCTCAACCAGCGGTAACGCCGCGCTTGAACCTTTTGAGTCGGATAATCTGGATCTGTCCTGGGAATGGTATTACGGCGATGCGAGTTACGTGTCTGTCGGTTACTTCAAAAAAGATGTAGCGAATTTTATCGTCAACTCGCTGGAAGACATTACCTTCACCCTGCCCAACGGCGACACCTTGTTAGACCCTTCAACGGGTGACGATACCGGTGCGCCGGATGCTAACGACACCGCCGCCGTCTTTACCAATACGCTACCCAACAACGGCGAAACGGCAACGGTAGATGGTGTGGAATTCGGTGTACAACACACCTTCAGCGATACCGGTTTCGGTATGATGTTTAACGCTACCCTGGTGGACAGTGATGCCGAACTCGATCCAGCCAATGTTGAGCAAGTCTTCGCACTCACCGGTCTTAGCGATTCGTACAACGTCGTCGGCTTTTATGAGCAGGGACCATTCCAGATTCGCCTGGCCTACAACCGTCGTGATGATTTTGTGCAGTCACTGACACAACTCAACGGCGATGGCCCGACCATTGTGGAAGATTATGAGCAGTGGGATATCAGCGCAAGTTACGACGTTACCGATGATATTTCGATCTTCGCTGAAGGGTTAAACCTCACCGAAGAATATGTTCATAAACGCGGACGCTACGCCAATCAACTGTTATTGGTTGAGGATAGTGGTAGACGTTGGACAGTGGGCATACGCGCAAGCTTTTAAAACGCTTTTAACAATGCCATTTGAGGCACAGCAGGGATAGCGGTGAGTATGCGAGACCATCGCCGGCATGGATGCCGGTGATGAGCCTACAGGGATGTATTCACGGCGAGTCTCGCATACTCACCGCTATTCCTGCCCCCATGGCGCAACCAATATCGTCTAGAAACATGAAAGAATAATGAACAAGACAACAAAATCCGTTGTGGTTGTGGGTGGTGGAACGGCGGGTTGGATAACCGCCGGTCGCATCGCTGCCTTGCACAAAGCCAATCAACCCGATGGCGTTCAGGTGACATTGGTGGAGTCACCCAATATTCCTATCATCGGCGTGGGTGAAGGCACTTGGCCGACGATGCGTAATACCTTAATTAAATTAGGTATTTCTGAAACGGATTTTATTCGCGAGTGTGACGCGTCTTTCAAGCAAGGCGCAAAGTTTGCTCGCTGGGTTGATGGGTCAGATACCGATTTTTATTACCACCCCTTAATGCTCCCGCAAGGCTTCGGAAAAATTAACCTCGCGCCTTACTGGCAACAGCATCGTTACAATGGTTTAGCGGGGCAATCCTTTTCCGCTGCGGTTTGCTTTCAGGAAGCAATCTGTGAGCAGGGTTTGGCACCCAAGACGATCACCACGCCGGAATTTAGCGCGATGGCGAACTACGCATACCATCTGAATGCCGGAAAATTTTCATCGTTCCTGCAAAAGCATTGTTGCGAAAAATTGGGTGTAAAACATATTCTTGCCGATGTGACTGCTGTTCACTCAGCAGAAAATGGTGATATCGCTGCCGTTGAAACACAGCAGGCTGGTCGTATTGAGGGCGATCTTTTTGTTGATTGCACCGGTTTTTCCGCGTTGCTATTGGGTAAACATTTCGAGGTGCCTTGGGTAGATTGCAGCGATGTGTTATTCATTGATCGCGCCCTGGCGGTACAAGTACCCTACACGGACGAAGATGCGCCCATTGCATCGCATACCATCTCCACCGCGCAGGAGGCAGGGTGGATTTGGGATATTGGCTTACAGCATCGTCGCGGTATTGGCCATGTGTATGCCAGCGGATACAC
>DATJLH010000270.1:0-2225 GCA_035490615.1 Cellvibrio sp. | reverse complement strand
GATTGATGCGTATATTCTCGTACACGGCTTTGTTGCTGCACCCGATCACGCCAAGTATAAGTAGCGTAATTAATAATATATTCAAGGCGTCCGTCTTATCCGCAAATGCTGTGGTTGACATGCACACCAACACCAGAGCTATCGAAACGAGTTTCCTTCCATTCATTGATTCACCTGACCTTCACCTTATGAAGAACGGATTGTCTCACCCATTATCCGAAATGTCAGGCTCAACCAATTTGGTCAGTTGGTCCAGCGATTCTTGCCAACCCAGGTAACACATTTCTGTCGGAATCACCTCCGGAATACCCGCCTGCACAATGCTGATATCCGTTCCACACAATACAGTTTTGAGCGTGATGGACACTGTCATCTCTCCGGGCAGGTTCGCATCGTCAAAACGATCTTTGTGTTGAATGTATTGGTTGGGCACCAGTTCAGTGTATTCCACCGTAAACGAGTGGCTGCTTCCGGTACCGAAATTGGTGAACGACATCTTATAACCGCCGCCGACGCGGACATCCATAGTGTGGATCGTGCCGGTAAATCCATAGGGTGGCAGCCAGCGCTCCAGCGCACTTTTATCGGTAAAGGCTTTATAAACTCGCTCGGCGGGTGCGCGCAGCACGCGGTGTAAACGTACGGTGTTTGCTTCGTTTGACATGGTCGTCTCCTTATTGATGGTTGGATGTTGCTTACTGACTAGTCGAATGGGAATGGCTGAGATCGACAGGGCCGCTGCTTCATTGGCCAATTTATTTGTCAACTCGCACATCCATTTCAGGTCGCGCGGCGTATAAATCAACATCGGCTGTTCAAGGCATATCTCGTCATGCTGCCCTCGCCAAGCCCGGACGAATAACTCATTGATTTTCATCCACATTCATCATCTGCGAGTATCACGTTTATGTTTTTCTCCAAGCGTCGGGCGCAGGAACAAGCGGCTCTGGCCCAGCAGGTTGCAAGCCTTCAGGAGCGTTTCGACAGTATTTCGCGCTGCTGCGCGACCATCAATTTCACCAAAACCGGCGAGGTGCTAGACGCGAGCGAGTCGTTTCTTGCGGTGGTCGGGTACCGCCTGGATGAGATTAAAGGTCGTCACCATCGCCTCTTTTGCCCTCAGGAAGTCATCGTCTCCCGGGAGTATTCCGCATTCTGGCAGGACTTGTCCCAAGGCGTTGCCAAGCGCGGCATATTCCGGCGCAAACACAAGAATGGATCGGATATCTGGTTGGAAGCGACCTACATCCCCATCTATGAAAACGGCGCCCTGGCGCACATCATGAAGATCGCCTACGACGTGACGCACACGCAGTTGCAGGCGATGGAAAGTGGCGCGCTGATTGAAGCCATCCACCGCTCCAGTGCGGTAATAGAATTCACCCCCGATGGCTCGGTGACCAACGCGAACGAAAACTTTTTGCTCACCATGGGTTACCGCGACCTTCATGCGATTAAAGGCAAGCATCACAAAATATTTTGCCCGGTGGATTTCTACCATGAGAACCCAAATTTCTGGCAGGAATTAGCCAGCGGTAAAATTAAAAACGGTCTCTTCCAACGGCTGGACAGCCGTGGCAATACCGTGTGGCTGGAAGCAACCTACAACCCGGTTTACAACCACGCCGGAAGCATCATCAAAATTATTAAAGTCGCTAGCGACGTTACGGCGCGCATCGAAAAACAACTCAAAATCCAAAAGGCTGCGGAGGTCGCTTACAGCACCGCCGTAGAGACAGCACAAGTGTCGGAGCAGGGCGCACAAATTCTGCAAGAAAATCTCCGCAACTCGGAAAAGATCGCGGTAGACATCAAACAATCTGCCGAGCGGGTTGAGGATTTGAATCAGCAATCCCGTGAGATTTCCAAGATTGTCACCACGATAAAATCCATTGCGGATCAAACCAACCTGCTTGCATTAAATGCCGCGATTGAGGCCGCGCGCGCCGGTGACCATGGCAGAGGGTTTGCGGTCGTGGCCGACGAAGTCCGGACGTTAGCCGCCAGAACCAGCAAATCCACGGAAGAAATTAATCACATGGTGGATAAAAACAGTGACCTGGTGGTAAAAGCGCGCGATAGCATGATTGAGGTAATAACCCAGGCCACGCAAAACGCCAACCTGGTGAACGAAGCCTCGGCCATCATTGATGAAATTCTCCGGGGCGCCGAGCATGTATCGCAGGTGGCGGTTAATCTGGTGAATAATTCGAGTAGTTAGTGGA
>DATJLH010000269.1:0-10230 GCA_035490615.1 Cellvibrio sp. | reverse complement strand
TAAGAGAGCCGCTCGTTAAAAAGCCGTGCTAGAGAAAGGGCTTCTTAAAAAACGCTATCTGGATCCGCTTAAACAAGATAACGATTCCAATGCCCAAATTGACTGTAAACAGGCCCGCGTGGCAGACTCAGGATAATCAGCGCAATCGCGGTAATCAATGTAACGGCGATGGACACGCCGCCAACACCAAACACGAAAGGCGTAATCAATAGCACCGCAGCCAGGGGAATATTCAAAAAACGTATCGGCCGCGCCATCTCTGCCAGCGCACAAATGCTGACAGTCACAATCAGTGATCCCATCAAATGATCCCAGTTGGCCATGCTGCCCTCATGGCCGAGTGTCACACGGGTGAACATCAGCGAGATCCCCAGCAGAATACACAGCGCCAGGTTCCAGGGAAGATCGACGCCGCCCTGAAAAAATTCGCGGGCAATATCACCGGGTTTCTGTTCAAAATTATCTCGCGCGGGTTGCGGTTGTCCTTTATCAGTGTCGCCGGTGAAGAATAGTTTTAGCACCGGTTTTCCCGCATCATATCGCCGCTTTAAAAATTGTCCGGTCGCAAGCAACTCATCCAATGAATAAGGAATCTGGATCAGCATGGCCGCCGCCGCGATCAAACACAAGGTACACCAGGTGCCCAACAAAATAGGTTGGATAATAATAAACGTAATCGACACGATACCCAGAGGCACAATCATGATGCCGAACAGTGTTACCAGCCACGGCATGGTTCGCCAGCGTTTGGCCGAGCCGATCAACCCGACGAGAATTTCCAACGCATAGGTCATCGCGCCCAACCCGGCATCGGGCACGGGCCAGGCCTCTGAGAGCGGCGAGGTGATAATAAATTCGGTTCCGTTTTTGGTGCTGTCTACGCCGGAAAAAAACGGGTCCCATACGCCGTCGATATGGCCGAGTTGATAGGCAGTCATATAGCGGGAAATAAAAAAGCCGATAAAGGCCAATAAAATAATCGGCGCGCGTTGAAACCAGGAAGAGGGATTGCGATTCCAACCGGGCGGAACATCCGGCCCGGTTAATGCAGCAACGGGCGAGAGGTTGGGTGTGGGTTTGGTCAGCACGGCAAAGCCAATCGCCAGCATACCGACCAGTGTATTGTTGAGATAAGCCGCCGCGCTCGGTGTCCAGAAGGCGAGGGGCGCAAACAGCAACCAGATACCGATGACGGCGCAGCCCCAGCGCGCCCAGCCCATACGCCAGGAAAGCGAGGCGAATGCGAGCAACATCAATAATCCACCGGCAATAGCATCGCTGTAAGCCATGGGTGTTGCAGCGTAGTTCATCGCCGGCGGCGAGGTAATCAGCCAGGCGCCCAGGCCCATATTTAAAAACGACGCCCAGATATTGCGGTGATGCTGATGACGATAATGGGTTTGGTAGGTGTTTAATACATCATTGGGATTGCGGCCGCGCTCACTGGCTTCGGTGGCCCAATCCGGTGGAGTGATTTTGTTGGCGGCATACCAGGCCAACGCATCTTTTTTCATATTGTCAATCATCACCGGCAACACATCATAGAGCGCATGCTGCGGTTCCCACGCCAGTTCGTCGCGCGCGCGGCGAATATCCAGTTCGTAGTGATCCGATGCCATGTCGATCATAAAGGCGCGGATAAACGGTTTTTCACCTTTATCAAAGTCATCGGGCACGACCGGTTCGGTTTTTTCTTCCAGCCATGCGCCTATCTTGGCGACAGGTTCCGGTACGGTGTAGGTGTGCCATTCCGATTCGCCGTGCAGTAATTCTCCGATACGGTTTTGCAAGGTGTCATAGCTCAGACAAACCGGTTCGCCGATTAACAGGGCATGTTCTTTTGGTAAATCATGGCGGTGTTCAATCGTGCGCAGGAACGCCGCAACCATGTCGTCTTTGTGCAAAAAGGCCTGCCCTGCGGCAGTATCGCCGGAATACAATTTGCCTTTTACCCGCCGTTCGTAAATGCGCGCGATCTGGTGGGACAGTGTGGGGACTGCAGTATGTTCATCGTAAATACCGGCCAGGCGTAATAGCGTGTAGGGAATTTTTTGCGCATGTTGCTGGATAACCGCTTCGGTTTCAGCCTTGGATTCAGGATAGGCCCAGCGTGGATCAATAGGACTGGTTTCATCAATTTTTTGACCGGGAGAGCCAGGGGCGTGAACCAACATGGTACTGGCGTAAATAAAGCGATTGACGGTGAAGGCCTGCAAAGCGTCCAGTACCAGGCGCGTGCCTTCCACATTCACCTTGTCGTACAGCGGAGATTTCTCGCCAGTGAAATCAAAATAAGCTGCGAGGTGAATCACCGCAGCAATTTCATCACCTTCTTCCTCCAGTAACTGTTGAAACGTATCTTTCACGGATTTAGGCGCGGTGAGATCAATCGAAAAACTTTTTGCAACGCCCTCGGCAGATTTTCTGTCGAGCCCGATAACGCGATAATCCTGTTTCAATGCACCGACCAGTGCTTGCCCAAGATTGCCTGCGGCGCCGGTAATAATGATCATCGGTTTTTGCGTTGAGGGATTCATACGGTCATTCCTTCTGAACAGGCATCACAACGCCGCTATGTGATATGGCGAACACAGCGGCAGAAAAATTAAATCGTCGAAAGACAAGGTTCGAGTTTTAGGAAAGCCGTGCGGATTATTTGTTCCGTTAATTAAACAAGCGATGCGGAAACTGGTGGTGCGGATTGAATGAATGGCATGTAAATTTTTAAGCCGATGATTATAAATTTATGCGTCGCTGCCAGAAGCTGTCGTCGGCAAAACGTTGTTCCCGCTGGTATAGGTAATGACGCAATCCCAGATACTGATTGAATTGCTCAAAGACGCTGTCCTGATAGCGTGCAAGGCTATCACTGTTATTATCGAGCAGGAAGTCGGCAATTGCTTCACCCGCCTGTTTGCCTTGCAATAACGCCTTGGTAATACCTGCCGAACTAATCGAATCATAACTGCTTGCCGCGTCGCCTACGGCTAGCCAGCGCTCGCCGACACAGGCGGATAAAATGGCTGAACAGGCAGAAGCGGTATGTAGTTCGGCATCCCGTAAATCATCGACGGGCAGGAATTGTTTTATCCAGCGGGTTTGCGCATACCCATGCTGCCAGTGATTGCCGTGCAGCAAATGATGCTCGGCAATCTGGTATTTGTCCGTCGTGAAAGACACCATGCATTGATTGCCAGGAATGTTTGATACATACCACCAGCCGTGCGCGGTGGCTTCAATCAGTGTATGGCTGGGAAAACTTTCGGAATAACAAGGGATGCGTGCGTAAACAGAGATCACTTCGTCAATTACATTGCGGGCAATTCCCAGGCGTCGCGCAAAAGCAGCGCTTGGTCCGCTGGCATCAATCACGAAGTCGGCATGAAAACTTCTCGTCTCGCCGTTTACTATAAAATCCAGAACATAATCATCGCTGGCGGAACGTAAGCTGTAACCGTCGAATAAACGCGCTCCGCAGGCCTGGGCTGTTTGTAGCAGGCTTGCATCGAAGGCCGTGCGGTTTAAATGAAAACCGGTGCCGCTGAGGTCGAGCATAAAGTCGTTTGCCACTGGCTGGTCACTGCCCCACACAGATAAACTGCCAGTGCATTCACTGTGTATTTGTTTATCCAGAATATGCGGAACACCCAGCTCATGTAAAACGCCGGTTGCGGCGGGCGGAATGGTTTCGCCGACGTTCCAGCCTTTGGCCTTGGGCCGATTAAACAGGCATAGTTCTATATCTTCAGTGCTGCGTTGCGCTTTTAACGCATTAAGCAGTGCTATAGCGGTGGCGGACCCCGCAGGTCCGCCACCGATAATGGCAATGGTTTTTTTTGCAGCCATAGAAAATTATGCTGGCCCACAATTGTCAGGCGGAACATAGCCGGGTATTGCTGACGTTGGCCAGGGCTGCACGGTTTGTCCATCCGTGGTAAACAGGCTGGCGACTTCAAGGAATTTATCCTTGCCGTAATTGCCGCCTTTGCCATCGGGTATTTGCGTTCCCTGAATCACAAAGCCCACTTTTTGCCAATTTTGCACGAAGTCAAAATAGCACTGGTAACGGCCTTCCTGTTGCGGAAAATCGCTATAGGTGCCTTGTCCTTCATTGCCGCGCACGCTGAAGACCTGCCCGCCGAGATTCCATTTTCCATTACTGTAAGTACATTGATCCGCCGGGTACACATTCACCGGGCGCTGCGCTGGCCAGGACCAGTAGAGCGTATTGTTGCCGCGGGGATTTGGGTCCGGTGTGTGTGTGGCGCAGCTGTTGTAATCCGTATGCCAGGGTAAGGACATAAATTTACACAAGTCGCCGGGCTCGACGGGTGCCGTGCGTAGCGGCACATAGCCTTCCTGCAAAAACGGTTGATCGCTTTTGGCCTTGCTGTAATCCAGCGGTTGCATATTGATGCGGAAGGGGCCGGTTGCGCCTTGCCATTGCTGCGCATACAAATTCACATCGCGCACGATAAACGTGAGGTCGATACCGGGTGAATAACGTCCGCCCAGGCAATTTTCCAGCACCACCTGGTCAAGCTGCTCGCCGAAGCCCATGACCGGCGCGGCCGCCACGGATTTTCCGTCGTACCATTGCATCAACAGAAAATATTGGGTCGGCGTCAGGCTTAAAAAACTTTTCATCGCATCGCCCAGGGCGAGCGGCATCTTTACGCCTTCCGAATCTTCCTGTGGATTATTCGGGTCGCGAATCAAGCTTTTCAGGTTAGGAATTTTTTCTTTGGGATTGTCGCCGGGTTTTATGGAGGCGACAAAGTTGTGGCCATTCACGCCGGCACTGGGCAAGTTGGTGTTCCAGCGTTGCAACAGAGCACCGTGAAAAATCGGCATCACATGTTCATCAAACGAGGCGGTGTAGTCGGTGTTGTAATGCCCGTTGGCATGCATCGCCGGTATTAAATTTAACTTTTCAACCCAGGTTGAAAACGCATCGTCCCAGGTGGACACCACATTGCGGGTTTGTGGTGCAAAGCCGGGGTCGGTACACACCACCCAACCGTGTACCACAGAAGCGGTTGAGCCATCGTTAAAGATAATTGTTGCTGTGACCGGGCCATCAGAGGTGTCATCAAACCATTTGTCATTATCAATCGCATCGTTGAGTGCGGGTGGTTTGCCATTTTCCATAATGCCACTGGCACGACCGTAACCACCTACCACGATTAACCGGCCGGTGTTGGCTTCGATGGTCATTTGCCCCAGCGTGTCGATCGCTCCCCGTGGATTAAAGGTGCTGAAATGATCGTTGGGAAAACTGAAAGGGTACTGTGCTGCCTGGTGAATGCCACCGGTGCTATCGGTATAAGTGGCTGGCGTCGTGGCATTAAAGTGAAGTGTGGCAGCACCATTGGTAGAGGCGGACAACGCGCGTGGCCCGGCATCAATGACCAGCTTGGTTAATCGCTCGGGATTGGAAGGGTCACCGGGAATTAATGTCTCATTGCGCACGGGTGGCGTTTTGCCATCTTCATAAGCAAAAATCCCTTCCTCTTCCTTGTTCGCACTGGTAATGGTGTAGTTGTTCGCTTTTTTGTTCGCCAGGTGAACCTGCCAGATAATATCTTTGATGGTTTTTCCGTTGACCACATCGCCGATCTTTACTTCGCGGCCTGGATCAGTAGAAGGGTAAACCGTCTGCGGCGTATCGTAAGCGTAAATACGAAAGCGTGCGGCCTGGCGTTTGGGATTTTGCTGGCTATCGCGCAAATCGCTCGCTTCAATGGGTGTGCTTTCGCTACCGGTTTTAATCGGCAAACCGCCAAAGATACCGGTCTGTTTATCCATGAGTTTTCCGGCCGCTGTCTCCGGCGCCAGGTAATACTCTTCGCTAACCCCGACGCGGGAAAAGTTAATGCTCGGGTGAACTCTGAAATACGTATTCGACATGATTCAGCTCCTCAATCAAATTTATTGTGCGTCCGTGGTGTCTTGTGACCAGAAATAAATATTCTGGAATGCGTGGCTGATATTGATATTCAGCGCGGGCAGCGGCGCAAGGTCGGGGTTACCCGGAAAGGCCTGCATGGTGTTATGGCAACGGAAACAATTGTTCATGGTGCTTTGGGTTTGGGTGTAGGTTTCAATCGTTGCGTTGGATAACTTCACCGAGCCGGTGAGTATTTCGTCCGTC
The DNA here is from genome assembly GCA_035490615.1 of Cellvibrio sp. Taxonomy (GTDB): domain Bacteria; phylum Pseudomonadota; class Gammaproteobacteria; order Pseudomonadales; family Cellvibrionaceae; genus Cellvibrio. Next base: position 4,076 of record DATJLH010000269.1, on the reverse strand, counting down.
GCCAGTGACATATTCGGTTTGAGGCCGTTGTTCGCCGCAAACCAGATTGCACCTACTTCAAAATAATTGCGCCACACATCATTCTCATCCAGATGCTTCAATACATCGGCGTTCAGGCTGGCAATATTGGCATCGTTCTGTTGGACGTTGGAATCGGTGCTGTTGGGATCATTGCCGAATTCAAACTGACGGCAGGCCTGGGTTGAAGGGCTTAATATTTGCGTGGCTTCATCCAGGGTTAACTTATTGGTGTTGGCGTAGTTAACATTACAGTCCTTGTATTGGGTGTTGGCTTTATAAAAGGTCCAATCCTTGTCGGACACAACGGTTGTCGGTGTAGCGTTTGCGGGAACGACGGGCGCATTGCGCTTATGTTCAAAGGTGGCCCAGATCATCTCCGGGTGATTCTCAACGACGCCGGCAATATGAAAGCCCACCAATGCAAGCTTGACCTTATCGCGCTGGTTCGGGTCGACCACAATCTTGCCGTCTTTATTCACCAACTTGTTGATTTCACCATCCATGGTAAACATATCGGAGACATCATCGCCGGGTTGCACAATTTTCCAGGATACCTTGAGCTCCATGGTGCCGTCCGGGAAATTGGTGGTGGGATTAAATTGTCGCACCACCGCGGGGTCGGTCAGTTTATTGCTCAAGATAAATTTCACAAAATTACTGTCGATGTGCTGCGAGTAATAGATCGCGCGCCCCTGTTGATCCACCATGATGCCGTCAGTACCGGCTTGCAGGAACTCATTGAACGACTCCGGTGTGTTGCTTTTTTGCATGCGTGGCATCATGCCGCGATAAGGCACATCCTCAATCAATGAATTGGGTGATGAAAACGACAGGAACAACGGCTTGCCATTCACTTCTTTGGTCAGCCACAAAAATGCCTGCCAGGACCATTGGTGAAAGGCGCAGTTGCTGTTAAAACCCGTGGTACCGGGTTCAGGTGTTTGTGAATGGGGAAACCAACTGGGGTCGGATTGACAATCGGCAAAGGCGGTTGGCGCGCCACACCATAATGCCAGGGACAAGATGATAATACCGGGATTGGACAGTGAAGATACGCGGTTCACGGCTAGCTCCTTTAGTACAGATTTATGTAGATATTAACGGTACACAAATACTGTAGACGCTAAACCGCAGCGGAGATATTTCACGATATTACATATTCGGAAATAAATGTATCTCGTAAAAAGTTAAAAGAAAATAATATTGTACTTGGCGCATGATGCCGAATCAGGCGCTTGACAGGAGGGCGAAGGAAAATTAAATAGAATTATTCGTCGGTATGCGCCAGCAACAGCACCAGGAGTTCTTTATCTTTTTCAGTGGTGGGTTGCTGTTCAATGCCGAGGATGTGATCGCGCACGTGCACAATTTCTCCATGCATGTTGAGATTTTTTTTCTCTGCATCATGCAAACCAATTTCTTCACTGTCGATAAATAACTTGATGTGGTCACCCGCGCGAAACAGGTGTTCACCTAATAAGGCGATGCGCGCACCGGTCATGGACATATCAAGAATGTGAACCTCCCACTGCTTGCTGGAATAGGCTAGTTGAGCATAAGCGCGCATGGGAAAACGTGGATGATTGCGACGGTCAGCGGGATTGTTACTCTCGGTCATGGCAGTATCTCAAATGGTGGCAATCAGTTCCGTCAGTTCGCGCTCTGCGGCAGAGGGGTCATCAATATTTAATTCAATCAAGCGACGCAGATGGCCAATGCTCTCCATATCAATGGATATACACTCCAGTCCAAGCAAATGATGCTCCTGGTGAACGGGCTGAACCACCATGTTGATGCTGGCCTGGTCGGAAAGTGGGATGCTGGCGGTCAGCGATACCTGTGGGTTGCAATCGGCCGCCGCCGGCAGCTCGACAAGCACACCTTTGAGTGAAATATCCAGTAATTTACCCTGCCATTGCTGATCGCCCTGTACCAGGGTGACCGGCGTGGAAAAATTCACGCGGCTAAAACGACGTCTTTCGCGGTGTTCTGTCATGACCTGTCAATACCTCAACGCTGTTACATCCCATCCTGCACATGGCGCAGACTGTCTTTAGTGTAGACCTTTTATGGCTGTTGGCCACCGGCCGGTTTGCGCGCTTACGGATGGCAAACCTATAATCGCGCATCTTCACCGGTCCCGGACAACGAAAAGGTTCATTTATGGCGGAAACAGCGGCACAACTGCGTATTGGTATTGATCTGGGGGGCACCAAAACTGAGGTCATCCTGCTCAGCGGCGCAAATGGCGAGCTGTTTCGTACCCGTATCCCGACGGTGCGCGACGATTATGCGGCTACGCTAGCCGCGATTGCGGGGCTGGTAGCCGAGGCGGAAGCCGCCGCAGGTGTGGGCAATCTGCCGGTGGGCGTGGGCATACCCGGCACCGTCTCGCGCAAGAGCGGCCTGGTGAAAAATGCCAATTCCACCTGGATCAACGGCAAACCGCTGCAGCAGGATTTGTCGCGTCACTTGCAACGGGATGTAAAAGTCACCAACGATGCCAACTGCCTGGCCGTGTCAGAGGCCACCGATGGCGCGGGCAAGGGGTATGATCTGGTGTTTGCCGGCATCCTGGGCACGGGGTGCGGTGCCGGTCTGGCCTGGCGCGGTGAGCCGATAGTGGGGCCCAACGGTGTGGCTGGCGAGTGGGGTCACAACCCCTTGCCCTGGACATCGCCCACCGAGTTGCAGGCGCGACCTTGTTATTGCGGCAAAACCGGTTGCCAGGAAACTTTTTTATCCGGCACCGGCCTGTGCCTGACCTATCAACGCATGACCGGCGAAAAACTTACCGGCCACGAGATTGTCGCGCGCGCTGCCGACGGCAACAGCGCGGCCATCAAAACCCTGGAGGATTATCTGGATGCATTGGCGCGCGGGCTGGCGGCGGTCATCAATGTGCTGGACCCGGATGTGATTGTCCTTGGTGGCGGTGCATCCAATATCGCGCAGATTTATTCAACCGTGCCGACCTTATTGCCGCGCTATGTGTTCGGTGGTGAATGCGACACGCCGATTGTGCAAGCGGTGCACGGCGACTCCAGCGGTGTGCGCGGCGCCGCCTGGTTAAACCCTTTGTGATCCCGGTTAGCTATCCTTTGATATTGTTACGTTTTCTCCTCAGTGTTGTGCTGTGTGTGTCCTTGGTGAGTCACGCCGCGCCGCAACGTATTGCTTCGTTAAATTTATGTCTTGATCAATTGCTGTTGGCCTGGGTGCCGAAGCAGCGTATCGCCTCCGTCACGTATTTATCGGCGAATCCACAATTGTCGACGGTGGTGGATCAACTTGATGGTTTGCATATCAATCATGGTTTGGCAGAAGAGTTGATTCCCTTGCAGCCGGATTTAATTATCGCTGGCGAATTCGGCGCAGGGGATGCGGTGACCTTGTTGCAGCGTTTCGGTTATCCCGTGGAGCGCATTGCCTTGCCGCGCACGCTGGACGACATCATCACGCATATTGAAAGCGTCGGCGCTTTGGTCGGTGCACAAACGCAAGCGGCGCAGATGGTGGATGAATTGCGTGCGCAACTGGCCGCGTTGGATGCGCAACCGGCGCAGGCGAATAAGACGTCGGCGATCTGGTATTCGCCTAATGGCGTGGTGGCGGGCAGCGATACGCTGGAGCATGAGTTGTTGATGCGCGCCGGTTTTCGCAACCTGGCGGCGGAGCAGGGGATTGTGAGTTTTGCGCAGATGGATCTGGAGCAGTTGGTGGTGGCGCAGCCGGATGTGTTGATTGTGGAAGGTGGCTATGTGCAGGCGTTTTCGGTGGCGCGGGAGTATCTGGAGCATCCGGCGTTGAAGCGGAGTAGTCGGGTGATTGAGTTGCCGGCGGCGTTGTCGGTGTGTAGTGCGCCGGTGGTGGTGGATGTGTTGCGGGCTTTGCGGTGATTTTTGTGCGTTCAATAAATTTTAGTGTGTTAATTATTTCTCTCATCTCTCTGTTGTTTATCAGCAGCGTGTTTGCATTGCATGTGGGTATGGCGGAGATATCGGTGTGGCAGGCGTGGCGGGATTTGTGGGGGGATGAGCGCAGCCTGGCGGAGG
>DATJLH010000268.1:0-9729 GCA_035490615.1 Cellvibrio sp. | reverse complement strand
TGGAAAGTAGGGGGGAAAGTTTTCGCAATCGGTGCAACCACAGCACCGGATGGGCTGGCTGTGTCTTTTAAAGTGTCGGACAATAATTTCAACGTACTGAAAGATCAGCCAGGCTTCAGGCCGGCGCCTTATTTGGCCTCGCGCGGAATGAAGTGGATACAACAATACGACACGTCGGCAGAGCATGCAGAGGAGTTGAAATATTATATAAAAGAGTCTCACCGTATCGTTTCACTGGGCTTATCAAAAGTGAAGCAGAGAGAGCTTGGCCTAAACCAACATTAACGTGTAACGGTTGCGTTGCTCAATAATAAAAGGAGTTGAAGGTGATGTTCAGAGTGTTAAGGAAGGCAGTAATAGTTATTTCAGTATTATTGTTATGTTTGGTTTCACTTTTCTTTTTGGGTGTTTTTTGGCCGCAGGAGAGCGTTGAGCCTGTTAAGACGGATTCACCGCTGGCACTGGTTAACGTGTCTGTCATTGATCTTTACGCGGGCGAAATACGTTCGAATCAGACGGTTCTTATCGACGACAAAACAATAAAATTTGTAGGTCCAGCTGATGCAATAGCGCTGCCGGATGAGGCCATAAAGGTCAATGCGCGCCACCAGTATGTTATGCCAGCCTTGTGGGACATGCACACCCATATCTACAAAGTTACACCGCTTTTGGATTTGCCGTTATATGTTGCCTATGGTGTGACCAATGTCAGGGATATGACGAGCTGCCCGAAGCAGGGTGATCCCTTCGCGGCATGTCCGGAGGATCTAAAGCGCTGGAACCAGGCCGCTGCAAATGACCAGCTCGTCGGGCCGCGCATCCAGGGGATTTCAAGCTGGCAACTGAATGGTCCCGGAATTCATGAGCGTATCAAAGATCTACCGGATTTTTTTGGTACGTCAAATGCGCAGCAAGCCAGGGAATTTGCGCGTTATTATGAGGGCAAGGTGGATGCCCTGAAAGTTTACGACTATATCCCGCGCGATGCCTATTTTGCTGTGGTAGATGAGGCAAAAAAGCTGGGGTTGGATGTTGTGGGGCACAGGCCACACGCGGTGAGTGCAATCGAAGCGGCGCAATCACAAAAAAGTATTGAGCATGCTCGGTTTATTTTGCATGAATCATTTTCCGGTAGCCGGGAATTGCGAGAGTCGGCAGAAAAGGGTGAATGGAAAGAGGATCGGCGCCGGATGTTGGATGAGCATGATCCGTACATGGCTTCCGCTATATTCAAGGCTATGAAAGACGCTGGAACATGGTACGTGCCGACGCATCTCACCCGTAGGGTCGATGCTTATGGCGAAGAGCCTATCATTTTGGATGACCCTATCATTAAATATTTACATCCGTTAATGAAATGGCAATGGCTTGAGGATGTTAACAAGGTTATTGATGAGGACCCGTCCTCGGAAGCGCGCCAAACCTATCGGGATTTTTACCGCAAGGGGCTTGAGTTGACGGGCAACGCGCATCGTGCAGGTGTAAAAGTCCTGGTGGGTACCGATTATATTGTGGCTGGCGTAACGGTCCATCACGAGATTGAGCAATTGACTCTCGCCGGGCTGACGCCTCTTGAAGCACTTCGTGCCGCGACTATATTGCCGGCCGAATATTTCGGGCTGCAGGATGAATATGGAAACGTTGCACAAGGCATGCGGGCAGACCTCATACTGTTGCGGAAAAACCCGCTGAAAGATATCAGGAATTCATTATCCATTGAGTCGGTTATATTTAACGGTAATCTTTACGACAGGATGCGTCTTGATAACATTGAGCGTTTAGTTGAAAGCAGGGCCAATAGTTGGAGTATCGCTTGCAAAATAGTGTGGGAATTTATAAAAAATCCTGTCGGATATTAACCCGGTGAAACATCTGTTTGTTAACGCGAGTAAGAGATTCATATGACACCCGGAATCAACATTGCAAGGCAACACAAAATTGTTCATCGTGTTCATGAGTATGCGCATGACGCATCAAGCGAGTCCTATGGATTAGAGGCAGCAGAAAAGTTAGGCGTGCCAGGTGAGCAGGTGTTTAAAACGCTGGTGGTGGCGCTTGATAATAAGGCGTTGGCCGTCGGTGTGATTCCTGTGTCGTCCATGCTCAGTATGAAGCTGATCGCAAAAGCTGCCGGTGCAAAAAAAGCCGCTATGGCTGATCCGGCAGATGTGGAACGTGCAACAGGATACGTTCTGGGTGGCGTGAGCCCGCTTGGGCAAAAGAAACGGCTCAAGACCATTATTGATTCCTCTGCGGAAAAATTCGCCACCATATACGTCAGCGCCGGCCGCCGCGGCCTGGAGATAGAACTTAGCCCGGCGGACCTTAAAAAATTAACGAACGGTATGTTTGCTGGAATATGTCAATAACCTAATATGAAAGGTGTGCCGATGTCCAAGCATAAAATTTTTGAAATGGCCTTTGCGAAAGTCTATCCCCTGTATATTCAAAAAGCTGAACGAAAAGGTCGGACGCAAGAAGACGTTGATAAAATCATTTGCTGGTTGACGGGGTATAGCGAGGCAGGTTTACGAAAGCAGATCGATGCGGGAAAAGACTTTGAAACCTTTTTCAGTGAGGCACCCGTCATGAACCCAAACGCCGCCCTGATTAAAGGTGTTGTGTGTGGTATCCGTGTTGAAGAAATCGATGATCCGCTGATGCAAAAGATTCGTTATCTCGATAAATTGATTGATGAGCTTGCAAAGGGCAAGGCGATGGAGAAGATTCTCAGACAATGAGCCCTTTTCCTCAACTGCCACTTTCTCCCTTTCCAGAGGTACACCAATGACATCACTGCCCAAAGCCCTTTTTATTTCTCATGGCGGCGGTCCCTTGCCCTTGCTCGGCGACGCGGGACACCAACACATGGTGTCATGTTTAAAAGACATTGCGACGAGTATTCCTCGCCCCACCGCCATACTTGTTATCAGCGCACATTGGGAAGAAAGTGTGCCTACCATTACTGCCCACCCCAATCCTTCACTAATCTATGATTACTATGGCTTTCCTCCGGCGTCGTACGAAATCCAATATCCCTGCGCTGGCGAACTGGCGTTGGCTCGTGAGATTTATGCGTTGCTTGAGCAGCACGGTGTCAATGCAGCGCTGGATGAGGCGAGGGGGCTTGATCACGGTGTCTTTGTACCGTTAAAGATCATGTACCCGGAGGCAGACATCCCTTGTATACAGTTGTCTCTGGTAAGCACCTTGGATGCTGCGTTTCACATTCGCGTGGGTAATGCGCTGCGGAGTTTGGCGGATAAAAATGTGCTGATTATAGGCTCCGGGTTTTCGTTTCATAACATGAGAGCCTTCTTTGCACCCGCTGACGCTGAGTCGCAACGCCTGAATGAAGCGTTTGAGAAATGGCTGCACGATGTGTGCGGGAATCGCGATCTGTCGGAACAACAAAGGCATGAGTTATTGGTGCATTGGTCCGATGCGCCGGGCGCGCGCTATTGTCATCCCAGAGAAGAACATCTTTTGCCGCTGCACGTCTGTTATGGAGTGTCCCGGTCGCCTTGCGCAAAAATTTATGACCTGGATATTTTAGGGAAAAGATCGAGCATATGCATGTGGTAAAGTCGTTAGCAGGTGAATGTAGATTCGCACCAACATCATTGAATTATTGAGGTGCACTATGTTTTTGTATCTACTCGATCTTGCCGGTGTCGCCGTGTTTTCAATCAGCGGCGTGTTGGCGGCTCGTGACCGGGATCTCGACCTCCTCGGTGTCATTGTGGTAGCTGCCATTACCGCCATTGGCGGCGGCACGCTCCGCGATCTTTTGTTGGATCGGCATCCGATATTCTGGGTGACCGATGCATCTTATCTGACGGTTATCATTGTCTCTGCCGTCATGACCATTATTTATGTGCGCAAATGGCCACCGCCGGGCGTTATTCTTCTGGTAGCGGACGCATTGGGATTAGCATTATTCGCCCTGTCGGGTGCACAATATGCCGAAGCGGCGCAATGCCCTCCGCTAATTGTCATCCTCATGGGTACCATAACCGGCGTCATGGGCGGCATTATCAGAGATGTGATCACCGCGCGGGTACCGCTAATTCTGCGGCGAGAAATCTATGCAACGGCTGCTATCGCAGGCGTGGCCGTTTACTTGCTGTTGCAAACCATCGATGTTCCGCGTGCAGTCGCGTTCGGAAGTGGCATGGTGACAGTGGTGGTATTGCGGTTGGTTGCGATTCGCTGGAACCTGCACCTGCCGGTTTTTCGTCATCCTGAATAAACGTTGAGAGATTGAATTTGAAATGTTGATGGTGTTTTATTGAATACTTGAAGGAGATCAATATGAGTGAGAACGACCTTGAGCTCTATATCAGAGCCAGGAATCCGCTGTCTTACGGCAACATACTAATGGCCACCGCAAGTTTATCTCTAGGTGTAGCATTTATTGTAGCGTTTGTGCCTGCTTTATCTGGCTATACCAAATATTTCTTACTCGCCTGTTTTATCCTTGGAGCATCGAGTTATGGTATCGGTCGTTATTGTTACGTTAGTAAAAGCGATTTATTGAATTTAATAGAGCGGCAGATCAATTCAGATGCTGATGCGCTAGCCTATTTATCGACAAGGAAATTGTCTGGCGCAATGAGGCCGTCGAAGAGTGACCATCATATTTGAAGAAACTACCAGTAGTTATGTTCATATTTCGTCGGGTTAGTTTGTATCGATAGTAGATCCATCTCATTAGGTATAATAAATTCAGAGCGCACTATGGTGAAAACGATTATTTTCCTTTTTTTGTTAATGCCTTTAGTGTCGGTATCTGATCCTTTGGATCGATTTATGCCTGAAAATGTTGCTGGTGCTGCTAGGCTTAAAGATCAGCTCGTGGGTTCTATCTGGAGCTATAAGTGGAGAGGAAGGGAGTACGAATTCTCCTTTGAGTCTGATGGTTCTATTTCTAAACTTAAAAGTTGGTCTATGGTTAGTTGGGTGGTAACAGCACCAAATGAGGTGGTATTGGAGGGTGTGTCTGATCGTATGGTTCTGCTATTTAATGATCATGCGACAAAGTTTCAAACCATAGATTGGGATGGGGAAGAATCTAGCGGAATAATCTTAAAAAGAGAAAATAAATACTAAAAGTAAATAAACAGCGTTATAAGTGGCGCTGAATAACGTAGAAGGATACTCCGATGGCTATAAGTTTTGATAAAATTTTCCTCTTTGTGTTTGCTGTTACTGTGCTAATCGTGCTGTATTTTTTCTACAAAAAATCCATTGCGCGTAAACGATCCCAATGGATTGACCGATTTCAATTTCCTGCAACAATCACAACTAAATTATTACAAGCCTACCCGCATTTAACCGACCACCAAGCCGCTTTGGTCATCAAGGCGTTGCGAGAGTATTTTCAATTATGCAACGTGGCTGGTAAACGCGTTGTTTCCATGCCGTCCCAGGTTGTTGATGTTGCCTGGCATGAGTTCATTTTATTCACTCGGCAATATCAACAGTTCTGTAATAAAGCCATCGGCCGGTTTTTGCATCACACGCCAGCAGAAGCGATGAAGTCGCCAACCGTCGCCCAGCAAGGTATTAAAACAGCGTGGAAGATTGCTTGTGCGCGGGAACTTATCCACCCTAAATCACCCCATCGTTTGCCGTTACTCTTTGCAATAGATGCTGAGTTGAATATCCCTGATGGATTCAAATACGCGCTCGACTGCAAGGGTTCCGAAAAAGGTGATTACTGTGGCTCTCACATCGGGTGTAGTAGTTGTGCGGGCGGATGTGCGGGTGGTTCGGGTTGTAGTAGTGGTTGTGGGGGCGGAGGAGATTAAACGTAGTAAAAAGCCCCACCAACTCGCGCTGGCGGGGCTTTCTTATAACAACAATAACCGACTAATTAATTACACTGATTCTGCAACACACAAGCTTGAATGCTGTTGGAGAAGAAGTAATTCACCAGGTTATCTTCGTTTACCGACCAAGCCATAACGCCGCGCAGATCCGGATAGGTTTTTGCGGGGGTATAGCCGCTTCCGCAATCACCGGAGCGCAGACAACGCAGTGCCGCTTTCACAACCATCGGATCGGTGTAGCCGCTGCCGGCAGCGCTGGGCGCACTGGAGGCGGGTAATCCGATGACGATCTTGCTGGCGGGCAGGCCTTGATAGTTCACGCCGGTGCTGGCGATGGGGAAGCCTTCGATCAGTGCTTCGGTCCAGGCGACCAGGGCGTCCTGCGTGGCAGAGTTATAGAAGCTGCCGTTCAGGCCGGGCATGCTGCCGGTGTTGTAGTTCTGCATTTGTACCCAGGTAATTTCATTGCGTAGCGCGTTCATCAGTGGCAGGTAAACGCCCCAGTTGATACTGCCTTGCCAGTTGGCCGGAAGCATCGCGCCGATGGTGTGAGCAGTTTCCGGAGCCATGGTTACCATGAAGTCCGGGCCGTAATGCGCTTTGATTCGCTTGATCGCACGTACCAGGTGGTCCGCTGAGTATTGCGGATTGGTTTCATTGATCAACGCGTTCGGTGCGGTGTGCAAACCTTTCTCGGTGTCGATATCGATACCATCCAGATTCCACTCATCGGCAATCGCAATAAATGAATTCACGAAATTATCTTCGTGAGCCATGCTGGTCAGCGCCAGTGGTGTGGTCGCGCCACCAATTGCCAGTAACACTTTTTTACCCTGGGCCTGAGCGGCGGCAACCTGAGCTGGCGTCGGGTTATTTTGGGTGAAGTCAGCGTTGGTCAAGGTGAGTGAGCCATCTGCATTGATACGCGGGAACGAAATATTCAGCACGGTGTAATTGGGAATTGTGCTGGGCGTCAGCAGCGGCCAATGCCAGTTCTCCCAATAACCAACCAACTCGCTGTCGCCGATAGGCGCAACGCTGCTGGAGCTGGAAGACACGCTGGAACTTGAAGAGATCACCGAGCTAACTGAGCTGGATGACGAGCTGCTCGATACGACGCTGGATGAGCTGCCGCCACTGCAGGAGCCGCCCGCAGACCAGGCCGAGGTCCAGTAAGTGCCGGTACCCGGTGCATAGGCCCAGGCAGCTGTTGACGAACACCAGCCGGGAATATCGCAGGTGTAATTCGCACCGGCATTCGCCACAACCTGGCCCAGTGTATAACTGGTGCCCGCGACATATTGCGGGCAGGAGCCACCGCCGGTACTGCTCGACGAACTGGCGACGATAGAAGAGCTTGAACTGCTGACAACACTGCTCGAAGAAGAACTGACAACCGAAGACACAGAACTGGACGAACTGGTCACGCCATCACAAGCACCATTGTCCGCCCAATGTTGCCACTGGCCTGAACTGGTGGTGGGGTTGTTGTTTTGCGTCCAATAATTTGCGGTATAACCGCGATTATTGTGTTTAACCTGATTGCCCTGCGTGTACACAGTACTGCTGCTCCAGGTGGGGCGGCTACTGCAATCGACGGCAAATACATTCGAAGAGAGAAAGGCTGTCACTAACAGCCCTCCCAGTGCGAGGGTGGTTTTCATGGTATTGACCTTTTTGATTTGAATTTTACTTTGAAATTATTGTGTTACTGCCGTAAAGCCGGTTCAGCATATTTACCGTGTGGTCACAATGCAAGCAATCGACGGGACAAATATGATTTGAGTCACTAGATAAAAGCGGAAAAAATTTTCTTATGTCAGGACGGGAAATAATTTGGCAATGGCAGCGCTGTCATTGGTGGGAATGCTATAAAGGATGAATTTTCAGGACGTTAATATCTTTCGAAAATTAAGTTTTCTAAATGGAAAGTGTGACGGGCTATAAGGCAGCACAATTCGAGTTTGGCGTTAGGGCCTTCGTTTCGAAACCCTCAAGTCAGGGACGACTTGAGGGAGCTACAGGGATGTATTCATGCGTTTTCGAAACGAAGGCCCTAATGACAAACGGTTTACGGAGTGCTACTGGACCTTATGACATCTAATGCACCGCATGCACCCGTGGCGGTGTTGTCAAACGCTCCAACACCAAATTACCCACAGCAATGTCCCCGTCAATCGCACAACTCATATTCGCCGCATTATCAAGATCAATAGCGCGACGGGCGAGGTCGTTAAATGTGCGTGGAATCGCAGGATTGCGTGGATCAGGAAGAGTGATACCGGTTAGGAAGCCTGATAGCAATGCAGGTTGGCCCACCGGCGTGTTGTAATCCAGATGCGCAAAGGGTGTACCGGTTTCAATTACATGGCAACCGCTGCAAGTATTTAACGCCAATTCGAATAGCGCATCATCACGCACAGTTGCCGGTGGTGGTGTGTTGGGCGACGGTGTGGTCGGTACGGTTAACATTGAGTTGGGCACATTCCACAACACGGCTGCGGGCGCAGCGCCTGCAAGGAAATTGATGCTGTTATAGAGTGATGTAATTTCATGTTGTGCTGGTGGTGGTCCGATTAAAGATGGCCATTCTGTATTCACAAAATTAGCCAGCAATGACGAATTATTGTGTTGAATTTGCGGTTCCTGTTTTACCGTTGTCTGCTCCATCCAGCCACCCGCGCGCGGCAACACAAATTCACGCAACTCCCAACCCGGCGAACCAGGCAATAATTCATTGGTGCGAATTTGCCCGATAGCACTTTGATTGGGTGCAGCGGGATTCGCGCCGGCGGCGGTGAAGGCATCGGTCAGCTGGGCGAGATCGTCGTTGTAGTTGGCGGAACCGGCAAGGTCTACCCATTTTTTGGCCCAGTCGCGCACGTTGGTGCAACCGGCAATCGGTACTTTGTATTCCAGAATCAGCGTTTTGGATTTGTTGTTACAGTTGCCGTCGTGCAGCGAGAAAACAAAACGGCCTTCGCCTGCTTCGCCGCCGCCATACACGCCACCCTCGCCGCGCAAATCGAGACGCAACACAATACCCAATAAACGAAAGGGGCTTTCTTCTGGCAACAAAGGCGCACCCACGCCACCGCTGCGAATTTCCCACTCACGAATAATTTGTTGATACACCAGGGGCCGCGCCAGAACATTCTGGTTATTTATGAGTTGCACAGAATTCCAGTGATCGAAAAAACGTTTGATGTAATCAGACGTAGACGCAGTACCGTTAGCAATATTTTCCATGAGTCGCCAGTAAGTCCACTCACCGGTAGGATTGCCGACCGGCGGCTGATTGGGCGAACGGCAAGCCCAGGTACGTGTTGGATCGTTGACGACGTCCAGGTCGGTAATCATCAACGAATGCGGAATACTGGCTGCGCGGTGGGCACCGCCGCCCGTAGGTACACCGAGGGGTTGTCCGAGCAACGGTAAGTCAATATTGTGATCTACACGAAACAAATCGCGCGTAAGCGGGAGTTGAAATTGTTGTTCTACTCGCCCCGTTTGATCCGCAAACAATAAATGCTCGCCTTTGGCTATTATTCTGCGCGTGCCGATATGCTGCCGCCCTCCGGCAGAAAACAATGCGCGCGCTTCACCATTGTAAGCGTCGGCCAGTTGCAGGTTGGCCTTGGCAAACGCTTCAAAATCAAACTCGGTTTTGATAGAAAAAATCCCGTCACCGGGTTTTTCATCGCCACCTTTTCCGTTGTCGGACAGCACAAGAACTTTATCACCGATAGTGACAGACGCCTCGCCGCCGGGCTTTTCCTGCGGTAATTTGGCCTTGATCAATGCTGCTTTTTCGTCAATCGGTGTTATTGATAAACTTGTTGGGGTAACGGATGTGGTCGTGTCGGACTGTTGCGCAACCGCAAATGACGTAAAA